>CAZNIX010000212.1:0-8208 GCA_964573125.1 uncultured Thermoanaerobaculia bacterium | reverse complement strand
GCCGCGGCGGCAGCGGGATGTCGGCCGGGCGCGCCGTCTCCGCCGGCGCCGCGAGCGCGACCAGCCGCCAGCTCCCCTCCCCCGCGCGCGGCGCGCCGTCGAGATCGGTGCGCACCGCCGCCAGCTCGAGCGGCCGGCCGGCGTCCCAGAAGCCGCGCTCGGCCTCGATCCGCGCCTCGACCGCGACGAAGCCGAGCCGGAACGAGCGCGACGCCGAGCGGGTCTCGCCGCCGGGGTCGGTGACGTCGGCCTCGAGCCGGAAGCGGTAGCTCACCCCGCTGCCGGCCTCGCGCGGATCGGCCTCGGGGGTGAACGCGACCTCGAAGCCGCCGTCGGCGGCGAGCGCGCCCTCGCCGGCGGCGACCATCCGGCTCGCCATCTGCGGCGGCTCCCACCACCACCACCACCAGGGGAAGACCGGCTCGCGCGTGACCGTCCAGCGCACCCGCCCCTCGGCGACCGGCAGGCCGAAGTAGTAGCGCGCGGCGCCGGCGAGCCTCGCCTCGCGGTTGAGCGCGAGCGCCGCCGGCGGCTCGCCGATCGTCACCTCGAAGGTCGGCCGCTTGTATTCCTCGACGCGCACCGCCAGCGAGCCGCGGACCCAGGCCTGCTCGCCCGGCTCGTCCTTGGCCGCGACGAACCAGGCGCCGAGCGGCCGGCCGGCGGGCACGGTGAAGCGGCCCGAGGCGGAGCCGAAGGCGTTGGTCTCGACCTCCGCGGTCGCCACCACCTGGCCGTTGGGGTCGCTCAGCTCGACCGCGAGCGAGCGACCGGGACGGACGGCGAGGCGGCCCGTTGCGGCGTCGCCGCCGAAGGCGACCACCTTCCAGAGCAGCTCCTGGCGCGGGCGGTAGACGCTGCGGTCGGTGTAGACCAGCGCGGCGTCCAGGTCGCGCGCAGGCTCCGGGTCCTCCGGGCGGAGGTTGGCGAGATCGGCGGCCGCGTCCTCGCCGCGGCGGGCGAGCGGGAAGAACGTCGCCCAGCTCTGGCCGCCGGCGTCGGGCTCGCCGAAGGTCACCGCGCCGTCGGCGGAGGTGGTCGCCGTGGCGACCCGCTGGTGGCCGCGCTGCCAGTCCCAGCGGTAGAACGCGACCTCGACCCCGGGCAGCGCCGCGCCGCTCCCGCCCGCGCGCACCGTGACCTCGATCCCGTCCGGCAGCGGCCGCGAGAGGAGCACGAGGTCGGTGACGACGAGGTTGACCGCCTCGATCTGGTTGCCGCCGCGCCGGAAGTCGCTCGCCGCCGAGGCGACCACCACCCACAGCCCGGTCCGCTCGAGCGGCGGCGTGACGAACGTGACGTGCGACCGGTAGTCGGGCGTCGGCGGCAGCGGCACCGACCATTCGGCGCCGGGCGGGCGCGACATCAACCCCGGGATGTCCCGTTGGTCGGGGAGAGGCCGGTCGGCCGGGGCCTTCTCGATCCGTTGCACCAGGTCGAGCCGCCAGGCGCGGAAATAGAGCCGCGCCAGGTTCTTGTGCGTGACCCGGATCGAGCGGCGGCCGGCGCCGTCCGCGGTCATCGCCTGGAGCGAGTACTCGGGCGCCTCGATCGCCGCCGCGAGGTGCCGGCACAGCTTGCCGCCGACCGACTCCGAATGCGCCTTCGCGCCCTCGAGCGCGATCTCCCGCGCCTGCGCCAGCGCGTCCGGAGTCGCGGTCTGTTGCGTCATCGCGGCGAGCGTCGCCGTCCCCATCGACCACCACGGCCGCTCGCGGCCGAGCGCGACGAGCGACCGCTCGAGGTCGGCGCGGATCGCCGCGCGGTCCTTCGCGTCGGAGAAGTGGCCGTGGAGATGGTCGAGGCGCACCCGCCGCGCCTCGAACGCCGCCTCGGCCCGCCCCTCGCGCGCCTGCCAGCGCTCGAGATCGCCGAGCACGGCGGCGAGCTTGACCAGCGGATGGGGCGCGGGATCGTCGAGCGCCTCCTCGGCGAGCGCCTTGCCGGCGACGAGCGCCGGCAGGTCGAGCCGGTAGAGCGCGTCGTCCTCCGCCGGCGACCAGAGCGAGCCATCGGCGAGCAGCTCCGCCCACAGGTAGGAGACCGCGTCGCGCAGCGTGCCCCGGATCTCGGGCGGGAAGTTGCCGGGCTCGAAGTAGTGCTCGAGGCTCGCCACCCGCTCGCCGCCCCACGCCTCCCGCCCCCGCCAGGCGCGCGCGAACGCGCGCCCGGCCTCGGCGACGACCTGCTCGGCGGTCCAGGTGCGGAGATCCCCCTCCTCCGCGGTCGCCACCCGCTCGCGCTGGCCGATCTCCCAGCGGTAGGCGCGGTAGTAGAGGACGAGCGCCTGCCCGTAGGCGATGTCG
The DNA here is from genome assembly GCA_964573125.1 of uncultured Thermoanaerobaculia bacterium. Classification (GTDB taxonomy): domain Bacteria; phylum Acidobacteriota; class Thermoanaerobaculia; order Multivoradales; family JBCCEF01; genus CAVSQV01. The sequence goes on along the minus strand of CAZNIX010000212.1, from coordinate 5,902 downwards.
AGCACCATCCGGTGCCGCTCCCCCTCCGGCCAGGGCGCCTCCCGCAGCCGCTCGACCGCGCTCTCGAACTCCCCGAGCATCAGCCCGAGCCGCAGCGCCTCGACCAGCGCCCGCGTCCACTCCGCCTCGTCGCCGCGCGCGCGCGCGGCGGCCAGGATCTGGTCGACCAGATCGAGTGCCGCGCGCGCCCGATCCTCGCTGATCAGACGCTCGACCTCCTTCCAGGTGGGCTCCACGGCGGGCTCCTCCTTCGGAGCGGGCTCCTCGGCTTCTTCCTGCGGCGAGGGAGCGACGGCGGCGGGGGACGGGCGGGCGGGGGGGGACGGTCGGGCGGCGGCGCGCCAGGCGCCGGTGGCGGCGGCCAGGATCCCGGCGGCGAGGAGGGCGGCGAGGGCTCGGCGGAGGCGGGGGGTGGGGGCGCTCATCGCCTCCATTAGACACCGCGGGGGGGCGGGGCGTCACCCGGCGGACCGGGGTACGCGATCAGTCGCGATCCTCCAGGAGCAGATCCGCCACCGTTCTCGGGCCTCGGGTACGCGCCGGCGGCGGGGCTGGTCTCAGGCGCTTGCCGCTCCAGGCGATCACCCCGGCCACAGCCAGGTCGTGCAGCTTGGCTTCGGGCGCGGCGCGTGCTGACACCTTGCGGCCGACGTTCGGCTCGAGGGCTCTGTCGCGTGTGCTGTCCATAGCTCTCATTCCGTGTCTGGACATTCTATCCCACCCGACGAGATCGCCTCGGCGGCATCAGATTCGCGACTGATGCTAGATTCATCCCTGATGAGAACCGCTTTCGAGATCGAAGAGGACGTGCTCTCGGCCGCCAAGGAGTTGCCCGCCCCACGCCGGACGACCGCGAGCAAGGTCCTGTCCGACCTCGCGCGTGAAGGCCCGGCCGCGGTCGAGCACGAGCCGATCGTCCGCGAAGGCGTCCCGCTCCTGCCGCCTCGTCCGGGCTCGCGGCCGGTGACCCTGGAGCACGTGAACCGTCTGCGCGATTCGGAGAGCTGATGGCGCTGCTCGGCGGCCGGCCTCGACACGGAGCAAGATTGAGCAGTTCACGATAGGCTCGCTCGGACTCCGGCGGATCGCCCGGCCCGAGCGATGCCCACGCACGCCGTCCAGCTCCACCCTCCCCGCGACGAGCAGGTCTTCGAGGACCTCTGCCTCGATCTCTTCCGCGCCATCTGGGGCACGGCCCAGCTCTACGGACGTCGGGGACACGAGCAGAAGGGGATCGACCTCTACGGCAAAGTCGGAGACGAGCACGTCGCGGTCCAGTGCAAGAAGCGGGAGGGCAAGCTGAAGGAGGCGGACGTCCGGAAGGACGTGGAGAGCGCCCGCGCCCACGAGCCGCCGTTCGGAAAGCTTGTCTTCGCCACCACCGCGCCGCGCGATCCGGCGCTCCAGGACTTCGTGCGCGGCCTCGAGGCGCCGTTCGAGGCCGAGGTCTGGTTCTGGGACGACATCGAGCGCGAGGTGAGCCGGCACGACGAGGTGTTCCGCCTCTGGGAGTCGGCCCTCGGCGCGACGGCGCCGCTCGTGGATGTCGGCCGGCTGCCTTCCTCGATCCTCGAGAAGCTGATCGGCCGCGAGAGCGAGCTGGAGCTGCTCGACGCCGCCTGGGCGGATCGATCGACCCATGTGCTCTCGGTCGTCGCGGTCGGCGGCGCCGGCAAGACGGCGCTCGTCCACCACTGGATGCAGGGCTTCGAGCACGACGGCTGGCAGGCGAAGGGGGCGGCCGCGGCGTTCGCGTGGTCGTTCTACAGCCAGGGCGGCGGCGACGCGCGGCAGGCGTCGGGCGACCTCTTCATCTCCGAGGCGCTGCGCTTCTTCGGCGACCGCGATCCGGTCGAGGGCTCGCCGCGCGACCGCGGCGTGCGGCTCGCGCAGCACGTCCGCCGCCGGCGCACGCTCCTGGTCCTCGACGGCCTCGAGCCCCTCCAAGAGCCGCCCTTGTCGGCCGAGGCGGGCAAGGTGAAAGACCCGGCCGTCGCCGCGCTCATCCTCCAGTTGGCGGCGGACAACCCGGGCCTCCTGGTCCTCACTACCCGCGAGCCTGTCGCGGAGCTGAGGAGCCGTGAGGGCCGCGGAGCGCGCACTCTCGACCTCGACCAGCTCGGCGAGGAGGCCGGCGCTGCGCTTCTGCGCTGGCTAGGGGTGGAAGGCCGGGAAAACGAGCTGCACGAGGTCGCGCGCGAGGTGCACGGACACGCGCTGACGCTGACGCTCCTCGGCACCTACCTGCGCGACGCCCGCGAGGGCGACGTCCGCGCCTGGAAGGACCTGCCGCTCCTCGCCGCCGCCGATCTGATCGGCGATGAGCATGCGGCCCGCGTGATGTCGGCTTACTCGGACTGGTTCGGACCCGGGCCCGAGCGCCAACTCCTTTCGGTCGTCGGTCTCTTCGACCGGCCGGCCGCGGCGGGGCTGGTCGCCGCTCTGCGCCAGGAGCCGGCGATCCCAGGTGTAACGGACGCGCTGGTGGACCTCCCGGCGCCGCGGTGGAACCTCGCCCTGACGCGGCTGCGCAGGGCTCGGCTCCTCCTCGAGGCCGACGGGAGCGGCTCCCTCGACGCTCATCCGCTGGTCCGCGAGTACTTCGGCCACTGGCTGCGCGAGGGGAGGCCCGCCGCCTGGAAGGCGGCGCACGGTCGGCTGTTCGACCACCTCAAGGACACTACTCAGCACTGGCCCGACACCATCGAGGGTCTCCAGCCGCTCTACCAGGCCATCTCCCACGGCACTCAGGCGGGGCGGCACCAGGAGGCATGTGACGAGGTCTACCGCGACCGCATCCTCCGCGGTATCCAGAGCTTCAGCACTTCCAGACTCGCGGCCTTTGGCGCTGACTTGGGAGGGTTGAGCTCCTTCTTCGACGCTCCCTGGAGCCGCGTCTCGCCGGCACTTGGCCAGGCAGCTCAGGCCTGGCTGCTGCACGAAGCCGCATTCTGCTTGCGCGCTCTCGGCAGACTGCGCGAGATCATCGAGCCAACGGAGACCGCACTGGAGATGCTAGTCCAAGAGGAGAACTGGCCCAGCGCCACTACTTGCGCCTCCAACCTGAGCCAATTCAGACTCGATCTCGGCGAGATCCCTGGTGCGATCCGCGACGCCGAGCAGTCGATCATCTTCGCCGATCGGAGCGGAGGCGACGCTGTTCAGTACATTATCAGCCGTATTACGCTTGCTGACGCGCTGCTCCAAGCGGGACGCCCGGAGCACGCGCTGCGTCAGTTCCGCGAGGCTGAGGAAAAGCAGGCAGAGTGGGAGCCCGAGCGGCCATTGCTCTACTCGATGCAAGGCTTCCTCTACTGCGAACTGCTGCTCGCCGGCAGTGAACGTCGGGCGCGAGGGGCCCTTCAGACTTGCGGCGTGGGAGAGGCCCTCGAGGAGGTGGAATGGCGAGCCACAAAGATGTTGGATGTCGCAGTTCTCCACAATTGGATTCTCGATGTCGGACTCGCCCACCTCATCCTCGGCCGCAGCTGGCTCTGCAAGGCAACGCTCCGGGGCTCTGGGCCCGATGTCGCCGCGCCCGAGATCGACCAGGCGGTCGACCTTCTGCGTCGAGCCGGTACCCAGCACGTACTTCCGGCTGGCCTCCTCACCCGCGCCTGGCTCCGCACCGCCCTCGGCGACCCCGACGGAGCCCGCGCCGACCTCGACGAGGCCGAGGAGATTGCCGAGCGCGGCCCCATGCCGCTCCACCTCGCCGACGTCCACCTCTGCCGCGCCCGCCTCTTCCACGACCGCACCGCCCTCGCCGAGGCGCGGCGCCTCGTCGACAAGCACGGCTACGGCCGGCGCAGCGAGGAGTTGGAGGATCTGGAGGCGGTGGCGGGCGATTGGTAGCTGGCGAGAGCGCGGTGGGTTCGTCTGGTACGCTTCGGGACGGAAGGAAACGCCATGGATGGCCTTCGTATCAAGAAGCTCCCTGAGGGCGTCTTCCTGGCGACCTCCCACAAGGTTCAGGGGTTGGTGGCCCAGGGACGGACCATCAAGGAGACCACCGAGATCGCCCGCGACGTGGAGAGGAAGCTCCTCGACTCGCGAGCAGAACGCGAGGCGGAGCCCGCCTCCCCGACGCCGAGTGCCTCGCGCAAGAGGCGCCGCAGGGTTGCGGACCTCAAAGAGCTCCTCGAAGCGGCGCCGCTCGAGGGCATCGGCCTCACCCGGCGTAAGGACCCGCCCCGCGATGTCAAACTGTGATCCTGAGTAGTCAGGTCGAGTCCGAGCAACCAGAACTGAGGCGTTGGCATACCCCGCCATGGAAATCGCCATCACCGTACCGGATGACCTCGCCGATCGGCTCGCCGGCGAATGGGAGGACCTTCCCCGTCACACGTTGGAGGCGCTCGCCGCCGATGCCTACCGGCAGGGCATCTTCTCGTCCGCCGAGGTGCAGCGGATACTCGGTCTCCCGACTCGCTTCGACGTGGCCCGTTTCCTGAAGCAGGCTGGTGTCCCCGTGTCCTATGGTGAGGCCGAGCTCGAAGCGGATCGCCCGACCTGGCGTGAGCTCGGCCTGGCGTGAGGGTCGTCTCCAACACCTCACCGCTCTGCCACGCGGACTCTCTTACTTGCCCTGCAATCCAATGCCGACTTGGTGCTTCTCGACGAAAGAGCCGGGCGACGCGCAGCGGAGGCGCTGGGGCTCAAGGTCATGGGCCTCCTCGGGATACTCGACCGGGCGGCCCAAAGGGGATGGCTCGACTTCTCGAATGCGCTCGACCGCCTCGTCGCCACAGACTTCTACCTGACTCCTGAAATGGTCGACACGTTCCTGAAGCGGCATCGGGAGTAGCTTCGGGAAGTCAGGGTTCAGGTCCATCCACCGGCGGGTCGTGGAGGCGCCGCACCGAGATCGGGGTCTTCTCGCGCGGGTAGTCGGGGATCGGACGACCGGCCATCGCCCAGGCGTCCTGGGCCAGACGCCACATCATCCCGATGCGTTCGGCCGCCGTCGTCGAGGCGCTGAGGTCCTCCGAGGGCTCCTCGCCGAGACGGTACTTGCGCACCGGCCAGGATCGCCTGGCCTCGGCGCGGCGCCGGCGGTCATCGGGCTCGGTCACGGAGGCATTCTACCCTCGCCGGGTTCGCGACCATTGCCCCGAGCGGGTCGGTTTCGCCACCCGTGCTAGCCTGGTCGCATTGGAGGCGGTTGGAGATCTGACGGGAGGGTCGATCCATGGAGCCGAGACCGCGGATTCGCTCCCACCACGGGTATTGGGTCCCCGTCGCCGCCTTGCTCCTCCTCGCCCTGCTCGCCCCCGCCACAGCCTCCGCCGCCCCGCCCGCCGCCGCCCACGTCGAGGCGCTGGTCGCCGCCCGCGACTACGGGGGCATCCGCGCCCTCGGCGAGGAGGTGGTGCCGGTCCTGGTCCGCCTCTACCGGGCCGGCGACGCCGAGCGGCGGGCCGACGTCGCGAACGTCCTCTACTTCCTGGGCTGGAAGTCCGAGGAAGCCGCGAAGGCGATGCTCGAGGACTCCCATACCGAGCACCGGCGGCTGCGCCTCGCCGTGCAGTGGGCGCTCGGGCGGGTCAGCAACGACGACGTGGTGGTCGATACCCTGCTCGACACCCTGGTCAACGACCCCGAGCCGCTGTTCCGCGACAAGGCGGGGTGCGGGCTGGCGAGCGACCAGATCCACTTGACCGAGGCGCAGAAGGTGCGGCTCTTCGAGCGGCTGGTCGATCTGCTCGAGTCGCCGGACCCCGAGACCCGGGACCTCGCGATCCGGGTCCTCCAGGTCCACACCGGACAGTGGAAGGGGTTCAACGCCGGGCTCCCCCCGGAGCAGCGCGCCAAGAGCGTGGCGCGCTGGCGGCAATGGCTGGACGAGTACCGCGCCGCGGTCTCCTAGCGCCGGGCCTCGCGCTCGCGCTCGCGCTCGCCG
>CAZNIX010000211.1:0-8220 GCA_964573125.1 uncultured Thermoanaerobaculia bacterium | reverse complement strand
GCGATCCTCGCCCCGCCCGACCGCCGCGCCGCGATCGCCGCCGCGCTCACCGCCGCCGGCGGCACCGTCCTCGACGCGCCGCCGCGCGGCGAGCCGCTGTGGGTGGGGGAGGGGGAGGGGCCGGACTGAGGCGGTGCCGCTGCCGTCAGCGCCCGCGCACGCGGGCTCTGAGGAGGTCGGCGATCAACGACGGATCCTCGCCGGCCGTGACCCCGAGGCTGCGCACCGGCCCCCAGCCGCCCTCGGCGGCGTCGTCGCTCTCGCGGAAGTGGACGACGCCCTCGACCTCCCAGGCGACCAGCGCGTCTTCACCGTCGCCGGAGAGGAACAGCGACGCCGGGTCCCCGGTCTCCGGGGCGGGGCGCTCGGCGACCACACGCAGCCGCAAGTCGTGCGAGCGCGCCGGTCCCTCCCATCGGTGGCCGACGCCGATCATCTGCGCGCGGCCGGCGTCGGTCATTCGCTGGACGGGCGCGTGGTCGAAGCCGGTACCGAGCTCGACCAGCGCGCCGCGGGTGCGCTCGGCCATCGCGTCGGGCTGGAACGCCCAGTCGATGCCCTCCGCGAGGATGTACGCTTCGAGCTCGTCGGCGAGGAGCTGCACCAGCGCCGGCCGCAGACGGCCGCCGACGGCGAGGAGCTCGGCGCGGGCACCGCGAGCGAGGTCGCGGAGGCTGTCCGGCGAACCCGGTTCGAGGGTGGTGGCGAGGGCGAGGATCCGGACGCGCACGCGATTGGCGACGTCGCTCAGCTCGCCGGCAGCCATCCGCAGCACGCCGGTGACCAGGCGGCCGCTCGCCGGGTCGATGAACGCCGCCACCGCGGCGGCGCCGTCGTCGCCCGGTTCGATCGTTGGCCCGAGCATGGCGCCAGCCGGCGGCGCGCCGTTGCCGTCCTCGGCGCCGCCGGCCGCGGGTGCAAGGTCGTCGAGCGCGAACAGCGAATGGTCGCCGATATAGGCGCCGTCCTCGATCACCAGCGGGGCGTAGATCGTGCGGCCGGCCGCCTCCTCGAGCCAGACCACGTGGAGCACGGTGCGCCGCATGCGCACGCTCGCCTCCGGCTCTTCGCCGCCGATCTCCGCGCTGTCGCGGGTCACCGCCGCGCGCGGCGAGCCCGGGAGCACCGCCACGCCGCGGGAGACAACGCCCACCGCCGCCCCGGGGCCGGCGGCGCGGCGGCTGGCCAGCCGCAGCGAGGGGCTGTGCATGCCGCTTTGCCACAAGACGTGCAGGGTCTCTCCGTCGAGGCCAATCAGCAGGGACGACAGCCTCTCGAACTCGGGACCGGCGGTGCCGGGGACGAGCAGCCGCTCGCTCGAGCCGTCGGGGTGGAAGACGGCGACCGCCAACACCGGGTGATCGGCGAGGGTCTCGGTGCCATCCGGGAACAGCTCGCCGTAGGAACCCTCGGCGATCGCGAAGACATCGCCGCTCGGGGCCAGCGTCCGCGTGGCGGGAGCGGCGTTCCCGCCGGCGCCGAGTGAGACGGCGACGCCGAGGGCGGTGGCGATGGCGCGCTTCACGATCACGCCCTCAGGTTGAGCATCTTGCGGAGGTCGACCGCCATCAGCAGGTCGCTGAGGAAGGGGGTGTCGGGGAACAGCGTCTGCAGGCGGTCGAAGCAGGCGCGGGCCTCCTCGTCGTCGCCCAGCAGGTGTTCCGCCTCGCCCAGCAGGTAGAGAGCGTTCTTGAGCCCGAGCGGATCGCCGATCCGCTCGGCGAGCGCCAGTGCCCTCGCCCCGTGACGTCGCGCCGCGCGGTGGCGACCGATTTCGAGCAGCCCGTAGCAGAGATCGAGGTGCGACAGCATCTGTTCCCTGAGCAGCTCGGAACGGCGATGGATGCGCAGGCTGCGGTAGACCAAGCCGAAGCCCTGCCGGTGATCGCCGAGCACGAGGTAGCAGTAGCCGAGGTTGAGCCAGGCGACCGCCAACCGGGTTTCCGGCATCTGCGGATCGGCCGCGAGCGCGAGCCGATACTCCTCGGCGGCCTCGGCGAAGCGACTCTGGAGCAGGAGGAAGCAGCCCTCCTGGTTGTGGAGGATGGCCTCCCAGTAGGCGCTCCTAGGGGTGCTCTTCGCGTGCTCGCCGCGGGCGATTCGCGAGTAGAGCAGGCCCTTGCGCACGTCGTTACGCAGTTCATAGATGCGCGCCAGGTTGTAGGCCGCCACCAGCCGGTTGAGCCGGTCGGTGCTGCGGCTGAGAATCTCGCGCAGGCCCCGGATCAGCCCCTCGTGGCGGCCGAGCGAGATCTCGATCGCGCAGCGGTTGCAGAACGCCAGGTCGGCGAGGTCACAATCGCCCAGCGCTTCCGCCCGCGCGGCGCAGGCCTGGTAAAGCCTCAGCGCGTCGGTAAGGCGCCCCTCCTCGGCGGCGCTCTTGCCCTCGGCCTTCAGCTCGTCGAACTCAGCTCGCAGGCGGGCTTCGGTGATCTCCACGGGAGCTTTCCTCCAGACATCGGATGACATCTCGAATCCCGTCAGCGGTCGTTGCCGTTCGCCTCTCTCTCCTTCGACCGCTTGAACGCGATGAACTCCTCGACCTCGCGCTGCCCGCGCTCGTCGAGGCTCTTGAAGTCGTGCAGCACGCGGGCGTCGCGCGGGGTGACCGTGCCGCGCGGCCCGGCCTCGCCGAAGAACTCGGCGATCCCCATCTCGAACTCGGCGAGGATCTTGAACAGGGTGTCGAGGCTGACCCGGTACTGCCCCTGCTCCATGCGCGAGAGGTCCGACTGCTGGATGCCGAGGCGCGCCGCCAGCTCGGTCTGGGTGAGCTTGTGCCGCTTGCGCAGCTCGCGGATCTTGCGGCCGACGAGCTGGACCTGGCGGGGCTTGAGCGGGGGCGCGCTGGTCACCTGCGGTGGCACTCCGGGCGAAGGGTCGGCGTCGAATCGGGATGCTACCTTACCATAGCCAGGGGCCGTCTCCGGCGGTGCCGGCGCGTGGCCGGCCGGTCTCATCCTCGGCCTCCTCAGCGGTTGCGGATGCGGTGCGCGACGATTTCGAGCGCGCGGTCGAGATCGACCGTGGCGAGCGAGATCGCCCGCACGCCGCTCCACCCCTCGCCGCGGCTCTCCTGGTAGCGGAGCTGTCCGTCCTCCTCCCAGGCGATCAGCGCGTCGGCGCCGTCGGCGGAGAGCAGGACCAGCGGTGCGGCGCCGGCCTCGACCTCCTCCAGAGCGCGCGCGGCGACCGCGCGGAGCGCGATCTGATGGCTGGTCGCGGGCGCCAGGCCGGGGAGATCGAGGACCTGCGGCTGGGCGTTCGGGGACTGGTGGCGCAGGCCGCGCTCGTCGAGCCGCCCGCCGATGTCGATGAAATGCGCCCGCGCCCGGTCGCTGAAGGCCCTCAGATCGCCGGGGCGCTCGAGGTCGTACTCGGGACCGATCTCGAGGACGAACTCCCTCATGCGGTCGGCGACGAACGACAGCACCTCGGGGTCGAGCCGGGAGCCGATGTCGATGAAGTGGGCGCGGGCGGCGTCGGCGAGCGCCGACAGCCCGCCGGGATCGCGGCTGTCGAACCACGAGCCGATGTCGATGAAGTGGGCGCGCGCGCGGTCGGCGAGCGCGGAGACGTCGCCCGAGAGCACGCTCAGATCGATCGTGACCAGCCGGCCGCTCGCGGGGTGGACGAAGCCGACGACCACCGAATGGCCGTCGCCGCCGGCCTCGACGGTCGGCGGCAGCGGCAGGTCGGCCAGCGGCACCGGCAGCAGGTCCTCCTCCCGCGGCGCGATCAGCTCGGTGAGCGCGAAGATCGGTCCCGGCCCGGTGCCCTCGGAGACGCCGTCGACCAGGATCACCGGCGAGTAGACCACCGCGGTCCCTTCGGCGCGGTCCTCGACCCACACCACGTGGAGCACGGTGCGCTTCACCGTCACCGGCCCGCCCTCGGCGTCGGATCCCCCGAAGGCGTCGCGGGTGACCGCCAGGCGGGGATCGCTCTTGAACGAGAAGCGGGTGTCGGAGACCGCGATCGGCTCGCCCCACTCGCCGCCCGAGAAGCCGGCGAGCAGGATCTGGGAGTGGATGAGGTTGGTGCGCGCCTCCCAGGCGACGAACAGGGTGTCGGAGCTCTCTTCGTAGAGCATCGCCGCGGCGCTCTCGACCTCCGGGCCGAGCGTCGCCGGCAGCGGGTGGAGCGCGTCCGGCTGGTCGGGGCGCTGGATCCGCAGCACGAGCGCCGAGTTCTCGGCGCTCGGCGACCGCGGCCGCGCCATCAGCTCGCCGAAGCGGCCCTGCTCGATGCGGTACAGCTCGCCCTCGGCGCCGAGCACGGCCCCCGGCGGCGTGGCGGCGCCGGCGCTCGCGACGAGGGCCAGCGCGAGGGCGAACGTGAGGGCGACTGCGCGGCGCGGCATGATCTCAGGCCCTCAAGTTGAGCAGCCGGCGCACGCCGACCGCCATCAGTGAGTCGATCAGCCCCTGCTGGCCGGGATAGAAGCGGCGCTGGAGCGTCTCGAAGCAGCGCCGGGCGTCGTCCGGCGAGCCGATCTCGTTGGCCGCTTCGCCGAGCAGGTAGAGCGCGTTCTTGACCGTCTGGTCGTCGCCGACCTCCTCGGCCAGCCGGAGCGCGGCGAAGCCGTGGCCGACCGCCCGGTGCTGGCGGCCGATCTCGAGGTAGCCGAAGGCGAGCGACAGGTGGGGGTAGCGCTGGTAGGCGCGGGCGCCCAGGCGGCGCAGCATGCGCAGGCTGCGCAACGCGAAGCCGAAGCCCTCGGCGTGGCGGCCGCGGAGCAGCCGGCAGTAGCCGACGTTGTCGAGCAGCAGGGCGAGCTGCAGCGGCGACAGCGCCGCGGCCGCGGCGCGCGCCCGCTCGTACTCGGCGCAGGCCTCGTCGAGGTGGCTCTCGGCGAGCAGCAGGTTGCCCATCAGCATGTGGCACATCGCGCGGCGCTGGGGCATGTCGAGCCGCTGCACGCGGTCGAGGCCGATGCGGGCGTAGAAGATCGCCTTCTTGTAATCCTGGTTGAGGTCGTGGGCGCGCGCCAGGGCGTAGGCGGCGAGGTAGCAGTTCAGCTCGTCGCGGTTGCGCATCAGGACCGCGCGCAGCCCGGTCATCAGCGGCGCGCCCTCGCCGGTCTCGACCAGGAGCGCCGCGAGGTTGCACAGCGCGCGGTCGGCGAGGTCGGGATCGCCGATCTCCCCGGCCAGCGACCGCGCCCGCTCGAGGAGCGCCCGCGCCGCCGCGAGATCGCCCTGCGCGACGGCGCGCTCGGCGCGGTCGCGCAGCGCCTCGTAGGCCGCGAGCGGGGTCGTGTCCGCGAGCTGAACCGCCGGGTCGCTCATCCCGTCCTCACCGGCCGGCCCGGAGGCCGGCAGGTCGCCGTGGCGCGCTGACGCCGTGGAATGCCAGTGTAGCATAGCTGGGTAGACCCAGGGAAGACTATCGGCGGCCGCAGCCGGTGTCAATCGTTCCGAGGCGATCGGTGGCGTCCCGGGATTAGGACGCTAGCGGCGACGCCGGAGACCCCGCCAGGAGCTCGGCGGCGGGTGGTAGATTCCCTCTCGCCGCGAGGCGCGCCGAGGCTTCCCCGATACCCCATGCCACGCCACGTCTTCCTGCTCAAGGAGCTGGTCAAGCGCGACTTCAAGGGGCGCTACGCCGGGTCGCTGCTCGGCTTCGTCTGGTCGCTGATCCAGCCGCTGTGGCTGCTCGTGCTGTTCTCGTTCGTGTTCGCGACCGTGCTCCGGATCAGCCCGCTGGGGGAGCGGACCTCGAGCTTCGCGGTGTTCCTGTTCGCGGGGCTGCTGCCCTGGATGGCGATCCACGAGGGGGTGCTGCGCGGGTCGACCGCGATCACCGACAACGCCGAGCTGGTCAAGAAGCTGTCGTTCCCGTCCGAGATCCTGGTCCTGGCGGTGGCGGTCGCGGCGCTGCTCCACACCTCGATCGCGACCGCGATCTTCGTCGTCGCGCTCGCGGTCAAAGGCGAGCTGTCGGTGGTCACCCTGCCGCTGCTGCTGGTGGCGGTGCCGCTCCAGACCGCGATCGCGCTCGGCCTGGGCCTGCTGCTCGCCTCGGTGCACGTCTTCTTCAGGGACACCGCGCAGATCCTCGGCCTGCTCTTCAACGCCTGGTTCTACCTCACCCCGATCGTCTACCCGCTCGAGATGGTGCCCGAGCGCTACCGCTTCCTGATCGCGGCCAACCCGCTGACCCACCTGGTCGAGCTGTACCGGCAGGCATTCCTCGGCCCGACGCTCGCGCTCCCGGCCGGGGTCGGCTGGCTGGCGTTGTTCGCGGCGCTTCTGCTCGCCGGCGGACTGGCGCTGTTCCGGCGGCTGCGGCCGGCATTCGTCGACGAGATCTGAGGCCGGGCGGCCGCGCCCACACCGGGGTCGTGGTGCAGGCGCGGCCGTGGCCCCAGGTGCATGGGCGGAGGTTTACGGGCAGGTGCCCGGGAAGAACGTGAAGTTCTCGTCGTAGGCGCCGGCGCAGGTGACGGTGCCGGTCACGGGCCCGCCCTCGAGCTTGGAGTTGCCGACCAGGATGCCGAGAATGCTGGACCCCAACTCGTCGATGGCGTTCGTCCCCCCGGAGACGATGCTGTTCTCGATCATGTTGGCGACGAAAGTGCTGTTGCCGTAGACGCCCGTGCTTTGGGTCCCTCCGACCGCGAGGAGGCGGCTATGACGCAGGACCGCGGAGCTCTCGGCGGTCTCCAGCCAGACAGCCCTGTTGATGCCGGAACCGCGAGCCGTGAAGGTGGTGTCCGTGATGGTGAGCACCTGAGCGCCCCCGCCGCCGGCGTCCCTGTGGTAGAGGCCGGCCGAAAGGCCGCTTCCGCCCGCGGCGAAGGTGCTGTCCTCGACGACGACGCCCGAGTAGCCGGTGACGTGCTGGAGGAAGAACCCCCTGGAGAGGCTGTCGGAGCTGACGATGACGTCCGCCCTCCGGATCGTGGGGCCTGAGCTGAGTCCCCCCGTCCCCGTCGAGAAGACGATTCCGGTTGCCTCGACTGTGCCTGTGCACTGGACGCGGATCTGCACGTCTTCGATGATGTTCGATCCGAAGAAACCCTCGATGCCGGTGCAGTAGTCCGCCGTGCCGAAGGCTTGCGTCCGGACGTTTCGGATTTTCGTCGTGCTCGGGTTCGGGTGGGTGCCCGACAGGTAGATCGGGATCAGCCATGGCCGCTCCACGCTCGCGAAGGTACGGATGCTGAGGTCGCGGAGCTCGTTGTTCCGGGCGCCCTGGAAGAGCCCGCGACCGAGGGCCTGCTCCGTCGTGTTGCCGTTCCCATAGACGAACGTGATCTCGACCCCCGAGCCGGCGATATCGACGTAGTCCTTCATCTGGATGTTCTGGTTGCCGAGGTCGTAGACCCCGGGCTCGAGCAGGACGAGGAAGCGCCGGCTCCACGCGTTGCCGGTGATCGCGTCGTGGGCGGCCTTGAAGTCGTTGCCGCTTTGGACGGGGTTGCCGATCGTCGGTGTGACGACCACGACCTGGCTGGCCGCGGCGGTGCCGCTGGCGAGCGCCAGAAGAAGGGCGAGGAGCAACGGGCGGGCGTGACTGCGGAGTCTCTTCACGGCTACATCCTTTCTGGTCCGAAAGACCTTCCAAGATCGGCGGCATGCGACGTTGGTCGGAACCGCCTACGGTACATAGAGGCGCATTATACGGCATAATGCGGCTCTACGGTGTACTCTCTGTGGCAAACCGATGTTCTTTGTGTTCCCCGGTGAGCGAGTGGGGCCGCTGTCGGCCTCGCCCGCACCGCGACCACCCAGAACGTGTTCGCCAGCGGCGTCAGACTCTTCTGATCCGAGGGCCGTCGGCGGAACGCGGCCAGTCTCGAGTCGAGCATCGCCGGCCCGCGGGTTGGGCCGGCGATGCCGTCTGAAGCGGGCTCTGAGCCGGCCGGGCAAAGTCGGAGCGGGCGGTCGCGGTCGGACCGCCTGCTCCGACTCTGGCGCGTCTCTTGCTATCCTGCGCGGCCCGGGCGCAGCGCGTCGCGCGCCCTTCAGCCTGACTGGGTCCGCCAAAACAGGATCACAAGGAGCTGCGCCGATGCCGTTCTCCCCTCGCCCTCGCGCCCTCGCAGCAGGGTCCCCCACGAGGCCCCTGCCCGCGCTCGCTCTCGCCGCCGCCCTGCTCGCGATCACCGGCGCCTCGGCTGCCGAATTGGCGCCGGCCGCGACCGCGGCGGCGCCCGCGAGCACGCAGGAGCCCTCGGCCCCGCCGCCGGAAGGTGAAGGCCCGGCCGCGGCC
>CAZNIX010000210.1:0-8248 GCA_964573125.1 uncultured Thermoanaerobaculia bacterium | reverse complement strand
CGGGCCCGCTGCTCGACCCCGCGCCGCCGGCGGGCGGCCTCGCCGACCCGCCGCCGCGCCCGCTCGCCGCGGTCGAGGCCGACGAGATCCGCCGCGCCCTCGCCCACACCCGCGGCCACCAGGGCCGGGCCGCCGCCCTGCTCGGCATCAGCCGCAAGGCGCTGTGGCAGAAGCGGAAGCGGCACGGGATTCCGTGACGGCCGCCAACTCCTCCTGCAACTCGTCCAGCGTCACCTGGATCGCGGAGACCTTGCGGCGATGGAGCTCGTCGAGGAACTCCGCGCGGCTGATGCCGGCGATCTCGGCGGCCTTACCCTGGGAGACCAGACGCTGCGAGTACCAGTGGATCGCCGCCGCCAGCCGCATCTCCGCGGCGAACTCCTGCGGCGCCTTCCGGAGCGCCGAGAAGACCGTAGGGGGAAAGTCGAAAACGACCTGGGCCACGTCGCGAACCCTCCTCGCTGAGGAGCAGCGAATTTAATCCTACAGCACCGAGATCACCGCACCGGCGTGGCGTGCGGTCCTCGCTCCAGATAGGTCACCACTCGGCGCCGGCCGCTAACTTGCGGCGGCTCGGTCCCTCCGCTACGCTTCGAGCATCATGACCTCGGGAGCCTCCGCGGCACGCGCCGCAGCGGTGCTGCTGGCCGCCAGTCTCGGGGCCGGCCCCGCAGCCGGCCAGTCGCTCAACATCGACATCAGCCCGCCCGGGGGCGGTCCGCCGCACGCCTACGCGGCGGCCGGCGAGGCCGGGGTGTGGAACTCGATCCCGGCCGCGCACAACAGCGTCACCGAGAACCTGGTCGGGCTCGACGGCGTGCCGACCACGGCCGACCTGCGGCAGATCGGTGGCCTCGATCTGGTGACGGTGGACGACCCCGCGACGGCGGGCGGCGACGGCCTGCTGATGGACGACTACCTGGTCACGTTCGACCTGGGCCTCGAGACCTGCATCTTCCTCACCGAGATGGCGCCGGGAGAGTACGAGGTGCTGATCTACGCCTGGATGCCCGCGCAGCCGGGCGTCCTGAGCCACACCTCCGTCGACCAGGAGACGGGCGAGCCGCACTACTCGGTCGGCGGCACCTGGCCGGGCGGCCACGCGGAGCTGGTCACGTACTCCCGCCATGTGCTGACCGTCGCCGCCGACGGCGAGCTGAACTTGCACTCCGGGATCGTGCCGGACGCGAATCCGCTCGAAGGCGCCGCGCTCAACGGCCTCCAGGTCCGCAACCTGGCCGAGATCTTCAAGGACGGCTTCGAGGTCGGCGACGCCTCGCGCTGGGTGACCGCGCCCTGACCGCCGGGACGGCGGCGCCGCCGCCGCTGAGGAGGAGCGCCCGATGTGCCGCTTCGTCTTCTACCTCGGGACCCCGATCGCGCTCGGCTCGCTCCTCACCGAGCCGGCCAACTCCCTGATCCACCAGAGCTTCCACTCGCACGAGCGGGAGGAGCCGCTCAACGGCGACGGCTTCGGCATCGCCTGGTACGTCCCCGGCCACGAGGATCCCGCCTGCTTCCGCTCGGTGACCCCGGCGTGGAGCAATCAGAACCTGCGCGACCTCGCGCGCGTGACGACCAGCGGCTGCGTCCTCGCCCACGTGCGGGCGGCGACCCAGAGCCTGCAGGTGAGCGAGGCGAACTGCCACCCGTTCCGCCGCGGCCGCTATGCGTTCATGCACAACGGCGATCTCGGCGGCTTCGAGGCGATGCGCCGGCCGCTGCTCGCGGACCTCAGCGACCAGGCCTTCGCGAGCATCCACGGCACCACCGACTCCGAGCACTTCTTCGCCCTACTCGGCGACGGGCTCGATCGCCTGGGCGAGCCGCGCGACCCGGGGACGATGGCCGAGGCGTTCCGCCAGGCGGTCGAGCGCGTGCTCGAGCTGCGCGCGCGGCACGCCCCGGTCGAGCACGTCTACCTCAACGCCGTCCTCTCCGACGGCCGCGCCGCGGTCGCCTGCCGCTTCACCACCGACGAGCCGGCCAACGCCGACAGCCTCTACCGCCACTGCGGCCGCCGCTACACCTGCGAGGAGGGCGTGTGCCGGATGGTCCACACCCGAGGGCGCGGCGAGGCCGCGATCGTCAGCTCCGAGCCGCTCTCCGAGGACGGCGGCTGGGAGGCGGTGCCGGTCAACCACTTCGTCTTGCTCGAGGGGAGCGAGGTGACGGCGGTCGAGCCTGTGCTCGCGTGAAGGTTGTCCGCCCGCGGCCGGGGATTTCGCCGCCGGCGCCCACAGTCGACCAGCGTCGATCCGTGCCCCGCCGGGCGCGACGCCCCTGTTGAGCGGCCTTGACCGAGGTGGCAGGCGGTCCGTACAATGCTCTGTACAGATCGCCGTGCAGAACCATGGCCACCCACCTCACGATC
The DNA here is from genome assembly GCA_964573125.1 of uncultured Thermoanaerobaculia bacterium. Lineage (GTDB taxonomy): Bacteria > Acidobacteriota > Thermoanaerobaculia > Multivoradales > JBCCEF01 > CAVSQV01. The sequence continues at coordinate 5,874 of CAZNIX010000210.1, read as the reverse complement.
ACCAAGGCCCGCGACGCCCTCACGTCGTTGCCCGAGCAACTGGCCCGGGAGCCCGGGGCGGTGACCGTGACCCGCCGCGGAGAGCCGGTGCTGGCGATCCTCCCCTGGGAGCTGTACGAGACGCTCGAGGAGACCCTCGAGATCCTGGGTGACGAGGAGCTGATGGCCGAACTGCGCCGGAGCCTCCGCGAGGCCGAGGCTGGCGAGACCGTCGCGTGGGAAACGGTCAAGGCCGACCTGGGCCTGTGACCTGGCGAATCGTCCTCACCCCGACCGCCCGGCGCATGCTGGAAGCGGTCCGAGACCGCCGCGTGCAGCGCCTGCTCGCCCGGCGGATCGACGCCCTGACCGACGAGCCGGAGAAGCAGGGCAAGCCCCTGACCGGCGAGCTGTCCACCCTCCGAAGCGTTCGCGCCGCCGGCCAGCGCTACCGGATCCTCTACCGGGTCGACGAGGAGCGAGTCGTGGTGCTCGTGCTGGCGCTCGGCCTGCGCAAGGAGGGTGACCGCAAGAACATCTACGAGCTGGCCAGGAAGCTCCTCCGCTTGCGCCTGCACGAGCCGGAAACAAGTCGCTGATGCCGAGCGGTGGAGTGGCTCGCCAGTCGACGACCGGCCCGGTGACAGCCGCCGGTTCGGGACTGGTCGGCCATTCCGCAACCCTGGCGCGCGCGCCCCGTACCTCCTCGGCAGCCGCATGAACGCGCTGCTTCAGGACCTCCGCTACGGCGCCCGCCGGCTCGCCCGCAGCCCGGGGTTCACCGCCGTCGCCGCGCTCACCCTCGCGCTCGGCATCGGCGCCAACACCGCGATCTTCAGCGTCGTCGACGCGGTGCTGCTGCGGCCGATGCCGTACGGCGACCCGGAGCGGCTGGTCCTGGTCTGGGACCGGATGGAGCGCTCGGCGATCGAGCGCGCGCCGGTCTCGGCGCCCGACCTCGCCGACTTCCGCCGGCTCGCCAAGGGCTTCGCCGGCTTCGCCGCGACCAACAACGTCAGCGAGGTCGCGCTCACCGGCGACGGCCCGCCCGAGCAGATCAAGGTCGCCAACGTCACCGGCAACTTCTTCGACGTGCTCGGGGTGGCGCCGCGGCTCGGCCGCGGCTTCGAGCCCGCGGACGACGCGCCGATCCCGCCCGAGGCGTTCTCGGGGCTGCCGGAGGCGTTCCCCTCGACCGCGATGCTCCTGACCGACGGCCTCTGGCGCCGGCGCTTCGGCGGCGACCCGGCGGTCGTCGGCAAGGCGGTCTGGCTCAACGGCCAGCCGATGACCGTGGTCGGCGTGCTGCCGCCCGGCTACGAGCTGCTGATGCCGCCCGACGCCGGCATGCCGACCGACGTCGACGCCTACTCGCCGCTGCGCATCGACCTCGCGAGCGGGCCGCGCGACAACCAGTGGCTGCGCGTGATCGCGCGCCTGGCGCCGGGGACGACGCTCGCCGCGGCGCAGGCCGAGATGGACTCAATCGCCGCCCGCCACCGCGAGGAGCATGCGTTCCACGCCAACATGGGGATCGACGTCGAGGTGCGGCCGATGCGCGGCGACGTCGTCCACCACGTGCGCCCGGCGCTGGTTGCCCTGCTCGGCGCGGTCGGCTTCGTGCTCCTGATCGCCTGCGCGAACGTCGCCAACCTCCTGCTCGCGCGCTCGGCGGTGCGCCGGCGCGAGATGGCGGTACGCGCCGCGCTCGGCGCCGGGCGCGGGCGCCTCTTCCGCCAAGTGCTGAGCGAGGGGGTGCTGCTCGCCGTGCCCGCCGCGCTGCTCGGGCTCGGCCTGGCCTGGATCGGCGTGCGCCTCCTGCTCGCGCTGCGCCCGCCCGACCTGCCGCGGCTGGACGAGGTCGGGCTCGATCCGCGGGTGCTCGCGTTCACGCTCGCGGCGGCGGTCGCGGCGGCGCTCCTCGCGACGCTGGCGCCGGCGCTCTCGGCCTCGCTCGAGCGCCCGGGCTCGGCGCTCGCCGAGCGCGGCGGCGACGGTCTCGGCGGCGGCGGCCGCCTGCGCCTGCGCGGCGTGCTGGTCGTCACCGAGGTCGCGCTCTCGCTCGTGCTCCTGATCGGCGCCGGGCTGATGCTGCGGAGCTTCCTCGAGCTGGCGCGGGTGCGCCCGGGCTTCGATCCCGCGGGCGCGCTCACCTACAAGCTGTCGCTGCCGTTCCCCGACTACCCGAACCCGGAGGCGCGCACGCGCTTTTTCCAGAAGCTGGAGGAGCGGATGGCGGCCGAGCCGGGGGTCGAGGCGGTCGGCGCGGTCTTCCCGATGCCGCTCGGCGGCCGCTTCTGGACCGGCCCCTACGGCCGCGCCGCCGATCCCGAGGAGCGCTGGAACGAGCAGGAGGCCGACTTCCGGGTGATCACCCCCGGCTACTTCGACGCCCTGGGCATCCGGCTCCTCGCCGGCCGCGCGCTCGCCGCCGGCGACCTCGACGAGCGGCGCGCGGTCGCGGTCATCGACGCCGGCCTGGCCGCGCGCCTCTGGCCGGACGGCGGCGCGGTGGGGGAGCGGCTCGGGATCGACCTCTTCGGCGAGAAGGTGTTGCTCGAGGTGGTCGGGATGGTCGAGCCGGTGCGCCACGCCGGGATCACCGAGCCGCCGCGCGAGACGATCTACCTGCCGCTCCACTTCATGCCGTGGTCGCCGATGACCGTTGCCGTGCGCACCGCGGCCGACCCCGAGACCCTGGCCGGTCCGGTGCGCGCCGGCGTCCGCGCGCTCGATCCGGGGCTCCCGGTCTACGCCCTCCGCCCGCTCTCCGCTTACGTCCGCGAGGCGCTCGCCGCGACCCGCTTCACCCTCGTCCTCGCCGCGGTCTTCGCCGGTCTCGCGCTCGCGCTCGCCGCGATCGGCCTCGCCGGCGTCCTCGCGTACGCGGTGCGCCGCCGGCGCCACGAGATCGGCGTCCGCGTCGCACTCGGCGCCCGGCCGGGCGACGTCGTCCGCCTGGTCGTCGGCCGCGGCCTCCTGCTCGTCGCCCTCGGCATCGTCCTCGGTCTCGCCGCCGCGCTCGCGCTCAGCCGCTCGCTCGCCGGCCTCCTCTACGGCGTCACCGCCACCGACCCCGCGACCTACGCCGCGCTCGCCGGGCTGCTCGCCGCGGTCGCGGTCGCCGCGTCCTGGGTGCCGGCGCAACGGGCGGCGCGGATCGATCCCGTGACGGCATTGCGTGCGGAATAGGAACGCTCTGGCTACGGCCCACCGGCCGCCCCGGACCAGGCGGAGAGGTCCCCGGACTGGAGCCCTGAGAAAGCCGCCCGATGCCTTGGTGTCATGTCAATGTCGCCATAGCGTAGCCGTCAACAGGAGGGCTTGAAAGCCCCCCTGAAGAACTCAAGCCGTGGGCGGAGGCCGGGGCCGGCGCCGGCCCGCTCGCGTCCGTCCCGCCGACGTGGCGCGCAGCTCGGCGCGCTCGGTTTGCACGGTCGCGGCGAAGGCCTCGCCGCCGGAGGAACTCAGCCGTGGGCGGAAGCCGGGGCCGGCGCCGGCCCGCTCGCGTCCGTCCCGCCGAGACGGGCGCGCAGCTCGACGCGCTCGGTGCGGACGGTGGCGGCGAGCGCCTCGCCTCCGTGCGCCCGCCCGAGCCGCTCTTCGAGCCGGGCGTAGGCCTGGTCGGCTTCCGCGAGACGCTCCTGCCGGACCAGGGCCAGGGCGCGGTTGTGCAGGGTGCGGATCGCCATCGGGTGCTCGGGACCTCCGAGCCGGATGAAGATCTCCTCTGCGCGGGCGAAAGCGTCCACGGCCTCGCCCAGCGCGCCGAGGTCGTCGAGCGCGAGGCCGAGGTGGTTCCAGCTATTGGCGACCGCGCCGCTCTCCTCCCCGAGCCGGCGGCGCCGCAGCTCGAGCACCGCGCGGTGCTCGGCGACGCGCGCCGCGGGATCTTCGAGCAGCGAGGCGAGGTTGCTGCGGATCACCAGCGTGCGCGGCGCCTCGGCGCCGAGGGCGGCGACGTAGAGCGGCAGCGCTTCTTCGTAGAGCGCGCGGGCGTCGGTCTCGTTGCCGGTCATCCGGCGCATGAGCGCGAGCCCCGTGAGCATGTCGGCGTAGCCGACCGGGTTGCTGTCGCGGTGCTCGCGCATCAGAGCGACGCCGCGCTCGACGGCGCGCACGCCCTCTTCGCCGTGCACCACGCTCGCCAGCACCATCAGCGCGGCCGCCTCGATCTCGGGATCGCCGCCGGGCGAGGCTGCGAGCACCGCGAGGCTGGCGCGCAGCTCGGCTTCGGCCTCGTCCCGCAGGCGCGAGGCGTGCAGCGAGCGGGCGTAGTGGATGCGCACCAGCACGGTCGCCGGGTCCGCCTCGCCGAGGCGGGCGAGCTCGGCGTCGCGGGCGGCGCCGAGCAGCTCCCGCGCGCGCTCGTAGTCGCCGCGCTCGAGGCGGATGCGGCCGAGGGCGGCGCGCAGCGCGGCCTGGACGTCGGGCTGGGCGGCGAGGTCGGCGGCGCGCTGCTCGCCCTGGTCGAGGAGAGCGCCGATCGACACCTGGTCGCCGATCGCGCCGGCGTGGGGGTCGGTGGCGCCGAAGGTCTCGAGCAGCAGATCGACCACCGCCTTGGCCTTGCGCTCCTCGGCGGCGGCGTGCTCGCCGGCCCGGATCGCCCGCGCCGACTGGACGGTCGAGACCACCGCGAGCGCGGCGAGTGCGGCGACCGCGGCGGCGGCTGAGACGACCGCGACGCGGTGGCGGCCGACGAAGCGGCGGATCCGATAGGCGAGCGAGTCGGGGCGCGCGCGCACCGGCTTGCCGTCGAGCCAGCGCTCGACGTCGTCGGCCAGCTCGCCGGCGGTCGCGTAGCGCTCGTCGGGGCGCTCGCGCACCGCGCGCGCCGCGATCGCCGCGAGATCGCGGTCGAGCGGCTCGGGCGCCCGCGGCAGGGTCGGCCCGGTGCCCGCGCCGCCGGAGGCGCGGGCGGGCAGCCGGCCGGTGAGCAGCTCGCACAGCAGGAGGCCGAGCGCCCAGACGTCGGTCGAGGTGCTCACCGGCTCGCCGCTGAGCTGCTCGGGCGCCGCCCGCTCGGGGGTCATCGGCGCCATCTCGGCGGCGCGGGTGGCGCCGTCGGCGGGGTGGCCGGCGAGGAGCTTGGCGATCCCGAAATCGAGCAGGCGCACGCCGCCGGACTCGTCGACCAGGACGTTCGACGGCTTGAGGTCGCGGTGGACGATCAGATGCGAGTGCGCGTACTGCACCGCCCGGCACAGCTTGATGAAGAGCCGCAGCCGCGCCCTGCGGCCGAGCTTGCGTTCGGCGCAAAACTCGGTGATCGGCAGGCCGTCGACCCACTGGAGGACGAGGTACGGGCGCCCCTCGGGCGTGGCGCCGCCGTCGAGCAGCGGCACCACCGACGGGTGGCTGAGCCGGGCGAGGACGTCGCGCTCGAGCCGGAAGCGGTCGAGCATGCCGGTCGCCTCGAGGCCCGGGCGCAGCAGCTTGACCGCGACCTGCTGGCTGTACGAGCCGTCGGTGCGCTCGCCAAGGTAGACCTCGCCCATGCCGCCGCGGGCCATCGGCCGCACGAGCTTGTAGGGGCCGATCCGGTAGCCCGGCGGCAGCGCGGTCTCGTCCCAGCGGAGCAGGTGGTCCTCGATCTCGAGCGCCCGCTCCTCGCCGCTCGAGCGCAGCATCTCCTCGACCTCCCGGCGGAGCGCGGGGCGGCCGGAGCACTCGGCGTCGAGGTAGGGCTCGCGCTCGCCCGGCGGCAGCGCCGCGGCGGCCGCGAACAGCTCGGCCAGGCGGTCCCAGTCCCCGGGACCGAGGGCTTCGGGGGCGGCGGCGGGGTCGGGGGGCGCGGGTTCGGGGGGCACGGGCGGAGCGTCCTCCTCGCGGGGCGTCAGGCCGGGCGCGGTCCCAGCGCGTCCGGCGTCCCGGCGGTCGCGGGATCGGGCG
>CAZNIX010000209.1:0-8252 GCA_964573125.1 uncultured Thermoanaerobaculia bacterium | reverse complement strand
GCCCGCTCGGCCTGGCGCCGGGCCGCCGGCCAGCGGCCGGCGGCGAGCGACGCCCGGCAGCTCAGGACCAGTGCCGCGGGGTCGTCGGGGCTCGTCTCGAGGGCCGCCTGCAGGGCCTCGAGCGCCTCGACGGGCCGGCCGGCCGCGAGCAGGATCTCGCCCATCACCACCGAGTGGTGGGCCCGGAGAGGCTCGGCCGCCGCCGCCGCGCCGAGCAGCGCCACCGCCTTCGGCGGATCGCGCCGCGCTTCCTTCAGGCCGCCGATGTGGAAGCGGTCGGCCAGCGCCGAGACGCCCGCCATCGCCGCGTCGAAGACCTCCGCGGCCTGCGCCTCGCGCCCCAGGGCGCCGAGGGTCTCGCCGAGCTCGAGCCGGGCGGCGAGCAGCCGCGGCTGCTTGGCGACCACGATCCGGTACTCGGCGACGGCCTCCTCGGAGGTGCCCAGCTCGCGCAACCGCCGCGCCAGCTCGAGGCGCTTCTTCCAGCCCCCCGGGTGCTTCGCGATGTAGCGGCGCAGCGGCTCCGGGCCGCCGGCGGCCGGCCGGTGCGGCCGCGCGCGGAGGTGGAGGAGGACCTCGCGCTCGACCCCCGAGCGAAGCCGGATCCCGGACCAGGCCAGGCCGTGGACCTCGAGGCCGGCGGCCTCGCCGGCCGCGGGCTCCGGCTCGCGGACCCGGATCCCGCGATCGGCCGGGCCGGACCGGGCCGAGATCGCTCCCGAGCGATAGTCGTCCAGCCGGCGGCGGAGCTCCGAGCGCGCTTGCTGGACCCGCTTCCTGACGTTGACCTCGCTGATGCGCAGCGCGTCGGCGATCTCGCCATGGCGCATCCCGCCGGCGAGGAGCCGCATCGGCGCGCGCAGGCGCGGGGGCAGGTCGGCGACCGAGCGCTCGAGCCACGACTCCAGCTCGCGCAGCAACAGCGACCGCTCCGGCGAGCCGCCGGCGTCGGTCAACCGGCCGGTGGAGAGATCCTCGGACGCCAGATCGCACTCGGCCTGGAGCCGACGCTCCCGATGGAGATCCATGCACGCGTTGTAGGTCAGCTTGAACAGCCAGGCGCGCGGGTTGCGGATGTCCCGGGGGCCGCGCGTGAACTCGCGAAAGGCGGTCAGAGTGGCGCGCGACAACGCCTCGTCGGCCTCCCCGGCGACGCCGCCCATCCAGTGGACGCAGCGCCGGCGGAGCTGCCGGCGGTGCGCCTGCCAGATGCGCACGAACTCGGACTCCGGAGCCGCCCCGGACTCGTCCGCCGGCCTCTGCTCCCCCTCGCCCGCGGGAGGGGGTCCCTGCCCCGGGTTCGGCGGGCGCCGGTCCGCGCAGCGGCGAGCGCCCCCATGCACCACCCGGAGGACGCACCCCTCCCGCGTACCCTGGTGCTCTCGCCGCATCGTGCCTCGGGACGTCGCCACTCCAGCTCCGCGGCTGAGGACGGATCCGAGGCGTACCAGTGAATTTTGCTTTTTTGTATTTCGATATGAGTATTTAAATTGATTGGGTATGTGTAGTCGGATCGATTCGCCGGCCGCGGCCTCGCGAGAGGCAGGGAATCGGGGCCGAGCGTCTTCGGGTTAGGATCTTGTCCCGCCTCCGGCGGCCGGAGCGCCGGTCACGCAGGATCCACCCGAGATGGAGCGCGTCCGCAACTTCTGCATCATCGCCCACATCGACCACGGCAAGTCGACGCTCGCCGACCGGTTGATCCAGCGCTGCGGGGCGGTCGAGGAGCGCGAGTTCCGCGACCAGATCCTCGACTCGATGGACATCGAGCGCGAGCGCGGGATCACGATCAAGAGCAACACGATCACGCTCTCCTACCCGGCCCGGGACGGCCGGACCTACACGCTCAACCTGATCGACACCCCCGGCCACGTCGACTTCTCGCACGAGGTGCGGCGGGCGCTGATGTCGGCCGAAGGGGCGCTTTTGGTGGTCGACGCCTCGCAGGGGGTCGAGGCGCAGACGGTCGCGAACCTCTACCTCGCGCTCGAGTACGACCTCGAGATCGTGCCGGTGATCAACAAGATCGACCTGCCGTCGGCCGACGTCGAGCGCGCGCGCGAGGAGATCGACGCCGACCTCGGGCTCGACCCGTTCGAGGCGGTGCCGATCTCGGCCAAGACCGGTCAGGGGATCGACGCGGTACTCGGGGGGGTGGGCGCCGGGGGGCCGCCGCCCGCGGGCGACGACGCGGCGCCGCTCCGGGCGCTGATCTTCGACGCCTCCTACGACCCTTACCGCGGCGTGGTGATGCTGGTGCGGGTCAAGGACGGGACGATCCGCCGCGGCCAGACCATCCGCCTGATGCACACCGGCGCCGACCACGAGGTCGAGGAGGTCGGGCTGCTCCGGCTCAAGCACGTGCCGCTGCCCGAGCTGGGGGCGGGCGCGGTCGGCTACGTGATCGCCGGCATCAAGACCATCGGCGACATCGCGATGGGCGACACCCTGACCGACGCCGCGCGCCCGGCCGCCGAGCCGCTCCCCGGCTACAAGGAGGCCAAGCCGGTGGTCTTCTCGTCGATCTACCCGATGGCGAGCGACGACTACGAGGACCTCGCCAAGGCGCTCGACAAGCTCGCGCTCAACGACCCGGCGCTGACCTACGAGAAGGACTCCTCGGTCGCGCTCGGCTTCGGCTTCCGCTGCGGCTTCCTCGGGCTCCTCCACCTCGACGTCGTCCAGGAGCGGTTGAAGCGCGAGTACGGCCTCGCGCTCCTCCTCTCCGCGCCCTCGGTGCGCTACCGGGTGACGCTGACCGACCGCACGGTGCGCGAGGTCGACAACCCGAGCCTCTTCCCCGACCCGGCGACGATCGCGGGCGCCGAGGAGCCCTACATCAAGGCCTCGGTGATGATGCCCGAGCGCTACCTCGGGACGGTGATGGAGCTGTGCCGCGAGCGCCGGGGCGAGAACACGACGTTCCACTACCTGTCGCAGAACCGGGTCGAGCTGACCAGCGAGCTCCCGCTCGCCGAGGTGCTGTTCGACTTCTACGACCGCTTGAAGAGCGTGACCCAGGGCTACGGCTCGTTCGACTACGAGCTGCTCGACTACCGCCCCACCAAACTGGTCAAGGTCGACATCCTGGTCAACGGCGAGCCAGTCGACGCCCTCGCCCAGCTCGTCCACGAGGACAAGGCGCGCGCCCGCGCGCTCCACTACTGCGAGCGGCTGGCCGAGACCATCCCGCGCCAGCAGTTCAAGATCGCGGTCCAGGGCGCGATCGGCGGCAAGGTCATCGCCCGCTCCACCATCAACGCGTTCCGCAAGGACGTCACCGCAAAGTGCTACGGCGGCGACATCACCCGCAAGAGGAAGCTGCTCGAGAAGCAGAGGGAGGGCAAGAAGCGGATGAAGATGGTCGGCGCGGTCGAGATCCCGCAGTCGGCGTTCGTCGCGGTGCTCAAGACGGACGCGGATTGAGCCGGCGCCGAGACCTTCGGGCCCGTTCGACAAGCCACACCCGCGGGCCTATCGGCCACTGGCCCTACCTGGCCGATAGAAAAAGCTCCGTGTTGTCGGTCGATTTCGCGTCTGCCCGCGGACTCTATCGGCCATCGCCACCCTCCTGGCCGTGAGCGAACGCCGGCGAGAAGGGTCCGGGCGTATAATGTGCCTGTGCATGCACAGGAGGACGTCATGGCCGCCACGGAGCGCGTCGTCGTCTTGATGACCCCGGAGCAGAAGGCAGCGGTCGCAGATCGGGCGGGCGCCGAGGAGCTTTCCCTGAGCGACTACATGCGTCGGCGAGCGCTCGGCAACGACGAGCCGCTGGATGCACTGCTGACCGAGCTCAAGGTCTCCACGGCTCAGGCGCTCGATGCGCTGGACCGCACGCTCGAGAGGTCGAGGGAGCGCGAGGCAGCGAAGGCCGAGCGCGAAGCGGCGGCGCGGCGTCGAGCGCTCGACGAGTTCCAGGACGTTGATCCGCACGCCTTCGGCCGGCTCCTCGCTGCGGAGGTGACGCGTTGAGCACGCTCAACGACGTCCTGAAGGCGGTACATGACGTGGTGGTGATGAACGAGCGTGTGACGGCGCTCGCCCAGCGCCTGGATCGGCTCGAGGCTAGCCACTCCGAGCTCAGCGACCGCGTCATACGCATCGAGACGTTCATCGAACTCATTCGCCCGGCGATTGCGCGCCGCGTGCTGCCGCCCTCGACGGACTGAACGTCTCGAAGAGAGCGGCCGCCCCCGTAACGCCGCAGTCGCTCCTCATTGCTGCGCCCGGCCTGGACGCCCGGATCGCCCGCCCCGTGCCCGACCTCCCGATGCTCTACCGCGACGACCGCCTGCTCGCGGTCGACAAGCCGTCCGGGCTGCTCGTCCACCGCGGCTGGGGCGGCGACCGGGTGACCGCGCTCGACCTCGCGCGCGAGATCGCCGGGCGGCGGGTCTACCCGGTGCACCGGCTCGACCGCGGCACGAGCGGCGTGCTGGTGTTCGCGCTCGACGCCGAGGCGGCGCGGCGACTCGGGGAGGCGTTCGCGGAGGGGGGCGTCGAGAAGGTCTACCTCGCGCTGGTGCGCGGCCGCGCACCCGAGGCGACCGTCATCGACCACCCGATCCCGCGCGCCGCGGGCGGCCCGCGGGTGCCGGCGGTGACCTCGGTGCGCCGGCTCGGGGTCGCCGAGCTCGAGCCGGGCCGCGTCTACTCGCTGGTCGAGGCGCGGCCGGCGAGCGGCCGGCTGCACCAGGTGCGGCGCCACCTCAAGCACGCCGCGCACCCGGTGATCGGCGACGTCGAGTACGGCAAGGGCGAGCACAACCGCTTCTTCCGCGAGCGCTTCGGCCTCCACCGCCTGGCCCTCCACGCGCTCGCGCTCGCCCTCCCCCACCCCGGCACCGGCGAGCGGCTCCGCCTCGCCGCGCCGGTTCCCGCCGACCTCGCCGGCCCGGTCGCCGCCCTCGGGCTTGCCGTTCCGGTGCCTTGACCGCCGCGGGCGCGGCGCTGCCGTTGTCGAAGAAGGAGCTATAGGCGCCGCCCGCGGACGGCGCTAGACTGGGGGGCGAGACGACCCCGGCCCGCCCGCGTCCGCGTCCGCCCCGGGGAGCGGTGCGGGCGGTCCGCTACGAGGTGGACCATGCCCGCCCCCGCCCTCCCCCGCCGCCGCTCGCCGGCCTTCCGCGCCGCCGCCCTCGTCACGCTCGCGCTCTTCACCGCCTCCTGCGCGACCACCCAACTGCCGCCGATCTCGGCCACCGGCCCGGCGTTCGAGCCGCTGCCCGACGAGCTGGCGCTGTGGGAGGAGGCGCGCGCCGAGGAGGAGAAGCTCCTCGAGAAGGTCCAGCTCTACGACGACCCGCTGCTCGAGGACTACCTCGAAGGGGTGGTGACGCGGCTCAACCCGCCGCGGATGGCCGCGAACCCCGCGCTCAGCTTCCAGGTGCGCGTGATCGCGGACCCGACGCTCAACGCGTTCGCCTACCCGCACGGCGCGCTCTACGTCCACACCGGCTTGCTGGCGCGGATGGCGAGCGAGCACCACATCGCGACCGTCCTCGGCCACGAGATGACCCACGTCGAGAACCGCCACATGCTGCGCTACCGCCGCGCCGCCCAGAACCGCCAGATCGGGCTCACGGTGGCGGCGGTGGCGGCGGCGGTGGTGCTCGCCGGCGAGGCCGGCGAGGCCTACGGCGAGGGCAAGTGGCGCAAGGGGGCGACGATCGGCGTGCTCTCGGACCTGCTGCTCGGGCTCGGGCTCCAGCTCGCGTTCCTCGCCGCGGTCAACGGCTACGGCCGCGACCTCGAGCTGGAGGCCGACTACGGCGGCTTCGCCAAGGTCGCCGCCGCCGGCTACGACCCCGCCGCCGGCCCCGAGGTCTACCAGGCGCTGCTCGACGACAAGGGCGAGCCGAGCAAGCTCGAGGGCTTCTTCTTCGGCAGCCACCCGATGCTCTCGGTGCGGGTGGCGAACGCCAAGCAGTGGCTGACCGAGCACCCCGGGACCGCGCGCGACGGGGCGGGATTGGCCGCGCCCGAGGACGGCAGCGAGTTCTCCCGCCGCATCCGGCCGGTGGTGCGCGACGACGCCGCGCTCAACCTCCAGCTCGGCCGGCTGGTGCTCGCCGAGGACCAGCTCGCCCGCGCGCTCGAGTGGATGCCCGAGGACCCGGAGACCCACCTGCTGCTCGGCCGCCTGCGGCTGGCCCAGGCCGAGGCCGCCCCCGACGAGGCCGCCCGCGCCGGCCGCCTCGCCGACGCCGAGACCGCGCTGCGCGAGGCGATCCGGCTCGACGCCGACCGCCCGGCGCCGCACCGGGAGCTGGGCTTGCTGCTCTACCGCGCCGGCGACCGCGGCGCCGCCTGCATCTCCTTCCGCCACTACCTCGAGCTCGCCCCCGACGCCGAGGACGCCGGCGTCTTCCGCGACTACGTCCTGGAGCTCGAGCGCGACGGGGTCTGCTAGGCGGCCGTCGCCCGCTCGTAGACCTCGAACCGTAGCGGGAACGGCGTGCCGGTGTCGGCGCCGGCGGCGAGGTCGCGGCGCTCGACCAGCCGCCACTCGTCCGGGTTCCAGGCCGGGAACAGGACGTCCCCCTGAACCGGCGCGAGCACGCGGGTCAAGTAGAGGCGGTCGGCGCGCGGCAGCGCGCGCCGGTACAGCTCGGCGCCGCCGGCGACGAAGACCTCGTCGTCGCCGGCCGCCGCGGCCAGCCTCATCGCCTCCTCCAGCGAGGCGGCGGTCAGCACTCCCGCCGGCACCTCGACCCCGCCGCGGCTGACCACGATCGTCGTCCGGCCGGGCAGCGGCCGGCCGATCGACTCCCAGGTCCTTCGCCCCATCAGCAGGTGGTGGCCCATGGTCAGCTTCTTGAACCGCTTGAGGTCGGCGGGGAGGTGCCAGGGGAGCGCGTTGGCGCGCCCGATGACGCCGCCGTGGGCGACCGCGGCGATGACCGAGAGCTTCATCGTGTCGCTCTCGGCTCAGACCGCGATCGCGGCCGGGATGTGGGGGTGGGGGTCGTAGCCCTCGACGGCGACGTGCGCGCGGTCGAAATCGTCGAGCCGGCGCACCGCGGGGTCGAGGCGCAGCGCCGGCAGCGGCCGCGGCTCCCGCCCGAGCTGGAGCCGCGCCTGCTCGAGGTGGTTGCGGTAGAGGTGGGCGTCGCCGAGCGCGATCACCAGCTCGCCGGGGGCGAGGTCGGTGACCTGCGCGACCATCGAGGTCAGGAGCGCGTAGGAGGCGACGTTGAACGGCAGGCCGAGGAAGACGTCGGCGCTGCGCTGGTAGAGCTGGCACGACAGGCGCCCCTCGCCGACCCAGAACTGGAAGAGCACGTGGCAGGGCTCAAGGCGCATCTTGGGCAGCTCGGCGACGTTCCAGGCGGACACCACGTGGCGGCGCGAGTGGGGGTCGGCGCGGATCGCCTCGACCACGCGCGCGAGCTGGTCGATCGCCTCGCCGTCCGCGCCGCGCCAGGCGCGCCACTGGGCGCCGTAGATCGGCCCCAGCTCGCCGTCCTCGCCGGCCCACTCGTTCCAGATCTTGACCCCGCGCTCCTGGAGCCAGCGCGCGTTGGTGCCGCCGCGCAGGAACCAGAGCAGCTCCCAGACGATCGAGTCGAGGTGGAGCTTCTTGGTCGTGACCAGCGGGAAGCCCGCGTCGAGGTCGAAGCGCAGCGGGTGCCCGAACACCGCCAGCGTGCCGGTGCCGGTGCGGTCGGGCTTCTCCACCCCGTGGTCCAGGATGCGCCGCAGGAGATCGAGGTACTGGCGCACGGGCGGCGAGCCTATCCTTCCCAGTCCCAGAAGAAGTCGGCGTTGGTCAGCTCGGCTTCCTCCTCCTCGGCGGCGGCCGCGGGGTCGGCGTCGCGGCGGATCACCCGGAGCTGCTCCTCGAGGTCGCCGGTCTCGCGGTCCCAGTAGCCCTCCTCGCCGAACTGCGGCCAGGTGGCGGGGAAGATCGGGTCGTGCCAGCGGCGCGCGAGCCAGGCCGAGAAATGGATCATGCGCAACCCGCGCAGCGGCTCGATCAAGCGCAGCGTCGAGCGGTCGAAAAGGCGGAAGCGCTCGTAGCCCTCGAGGAAGCGCTCGCGCTGCCGGCGGGCGTAGGCGTCGCGGCCGGGGAACGCGAGCCAGAGGTCCTGGACCGCCGGGCCGACCGTCATGTCGTCGAAATCGAGCACGTGGAGGACGCCGTCGCGCATCAGGAGGTTGCCGAGATGGAGGTCGCCGTGGAGGCGATGGGTCTCGACCCCGGCCAGGAGCGCGTCGAGCCGGTCGGCGATCTCGCGCGCGGCGGC
>CAZNIX010000208.1:0-8254 GCA_964573125.1 uncultured Thermoanaerobaculia bacterium | reverse complement strand
CCCCGGCACCGGCGCTCGCTCTCGAAACTCCAGGGGCGTTGCTCGCGCCTGCTCTGCGCTGCGCGCGGGTGTGGGCGACGCCTGCAGTACCTGCTCGTGCAGCGCTTGCTTAGAGCTGCCGGGGAGGAGCGCCCACGCCCCGGACCTCCTTGCCTCGATGGGAGTCAGAGCTGCCTGGGAGGAGCTCCCTTGGGACGCTACTTGCCTCCGCCGGTGCCTGCGTGGCTACTCGGTGGCCGGGCCGAGACAGGGCCGGCCGTCGGCGCAGTGGTCTTCGATCTTCTTGAGCGCGTCGACGAGGGCCGCGAGGTCCGCGGTCGCGGCGCCGCGGCCGAGGCCGGGGGCGACCGTGGCGAGCTGGCGGGCGACCTCCTCGGACGGGTCGCTGCGGAGGAAGCGCCGCAGCGAGCGCCGGGTGGACGGCGAGGCGAGGGCGGCGCGGTCGCCCCGGACGGCGGCGACCCGCATCGCCTCGACCCAGCGGCCGAAGGCGAAGAGGGGCTGGGCGGGGTCGTCGAGACCTTCCTCGACGACGGACTCGGCCGCGGCGATGCCGGCGAGCAGCTCCGCCGGCGTGGCGCGCGAATCGAGGCGATCCGCGAGGCGCTGGTACCGCTCCGGCAGGCCGATCGCGAACGGCACGGCGTCGAGCAGGCGCGGCATCTCCTCCAGCCACCGCTCCGTCGCCCCGGCGTCGCGCACCTGGACCGCGAGCGCGAGGTCGAAGGCGCGCACGCCCAGCTTGAACTGTGCCGCCCGCTCCTCGGTGGTGCCGCGGAAGACCGTGCCGAGCCTCTCCGCGGCGGCGCCCGCGGCCTCGGTGGTCAGGCTGGCGGGGTCGAAGGTCGCGAGCAGGTCGGTCGACGGCGGGGGAGCGAGCGGGCGGAACAGCCACCAGAGCCCGAAAGCGATCACGGCGGCCGCCGCGGCGGCCGCCATCGCGAACCACCCCACGGTCCGGCGGCGGGAGCCGGTCGGGAACGCCCAGCCCCGCCGCTCCGTCGGCTCGCCGGGAGAACGGGGACCGTCTGCAGCCCGGGTCGCGATCCGGCGGCGGGAGCCGGTCGGGAACTTCCAGGGCCGCCGCTTCTCCGGCCCGCGGAGGCCTCCGAGGCCGCCCGGAGCCTCCGCGGGGGGTGGGGCGGGGGCTGCCGGCTCTTCGCCCACGGGCGCGCTCGCCGGCGCCGCGGCGCCCGCGGCCGTCTCCGCCGCCGCCAGCTCCTCGCGGACGCGGATCACCTCGTCGTAGAGGTCGTAGGCGTCCTCGTCGTCGGCGAGGCGCGCGATCATCAGTTGGCGCCGCTCCCCCTCGAGCCGGCCGTCGAGGAACGCGGCCAGCTCCTCGGGATCGATCGGCGGGCGCGCCGGCGCCTCGGCTTCAGGCATCTCGGCTCACCTCCTTCGCCCCGGCGCAGAGCCGCGCTGCGCGGCGGAGCCCCTGCTTGAATCGACGGACGCGGATGAGCGTTTTTCCACGAGCAGTCGCCGATTAGTCGCCGTGCGCCGGCTCGGCGCCGGTTGCTCCGCCCTCATCATGCCACCCGAGGTCCAGCTTCTCCCAGCCCATGAGCCGGCCGACCTCTTCCCAGCCGAGCCCCTCGGCCTCCAGCTCCACGCGCAGGCAGTCCAGGATGCGGTCCCGGCGCCGGTAGAGCGGCCGCTGCTCGACCCCCAACTCCCCGGCGACCTGAGCGACCGTACGCCCGGACAAGAACAGCCGCTTGAGGATGAACCGGTCCTCAGCCGCGAGCTTCCCGCCGCTCCGCTCCCACGCCCGCCGAAAACGCCCGTGGATCGCCGCCCGCTCCCGCTCCGCCACCCCCTCCTCGACGCCGTCGAGATCGCCGTAGTCGGCGAGCGCCTCCTCGCCCACGAGCCGCCGGGGTGGCCGGCCCGGCAACCGCGCCCGGATGCCGTCCAGCTCGGCGCGCGACTCCGGCACCCCCTCCGCGACCAGCCTCTCGACCGCCTCCCCGTAGCCCCACCCGTCGCGGAAGAGCAGCCGCTCGAGCGTCATCGCCGTTCCCCCGAGGCTGCGCGCGACCGCCGACGGCCGCCACCGCCCCTTCCGCCCCCGGATCGCGTCGAGGATCAGATTCGTGGCCGCGGCGCACACGAACGTTCGCATGCTCCCCTCGTCCCGCAGCCTCCCGAGCGCCGAGCAGTCGTCCGCCGCCAGCCTGACCATCACCTCCTGGCGCACGTCCTCGGCGTCCTCTTCGTACACCCCCCGCCGCCGGCAGACCGAAGTGATCATCCGCCCGATCAGCGGGAGGTTCTGCTCTAGGAGGTCGCAGGGGTGCATGGGGGAGCGAGGGCTCACCGGAGCTGAGGGCGGCAGTTGGACTCGGCGGCGCGAGGGGATTATACGGATGCTTGCATTCGCTCTCGGGCGCGAAGACGGGGGGACCGCGGCGGTTCCGGGGCAGCCCGAAAGCAGTCATACTGCGCGTGTGAGAACCGCGGTCTCCATTCCCGATCCCGTCTTCGCCGCCGCCGAGCAGCTCGCCACCCGGCTGGGAATCTCGCGCAGCCGACTCTACACGCGGGCGCTCTCGGAGCTGCTGGAGCGGCGCCGCGATGACCGCATCACGGAGAAACTGGACCGCATCTACGCGCACCAACCTTCCTCGCTGGACCGGGTCCTGGCTCAGTTCCAGACCACCTCCCTTCCCGAGGATGACGGGTGAGCCGCGCCGGCGACGGAACAGACTGCGCACTGTCCGTGGGCCATCGCTACCGGCAGCAGTTGGAGAGAGCAACGTGCAGCAGTCGGCGTATACCTCGCCGGCATGCCCGAGCTGAGGCGACCCTCGGCGGCTCTGAGGCCCGGCCTGTGGCTCGGTTCCCGGGAGGCGTAGTGGCGCTCGTTCTGCTGGCGATTCACGGTTGCACGCAAGAGCCCGAGCTCGATCGGTCGATCCTCCGGCTCGGGCGTCCCGGTGCCTTCGAGGGCCGGCTCGCTGGCTCGATGGGGCTGGTTTCGGAGGCGATCGACGGCGAGGAAGTCCGGCGGCTGCGGCGCCGGCTTCGTGACCGGCTCGCTCGCCTCGAAGCCACGGGCGAACTGGCCGAGAGCGCCCGACTTCAGGGATTGGCCGCCCTGTTGGATGGTCGGCTGGAAGCCGCGCAGGCCGGCTTCCGTTCCGCTTCCCTGCGGGGCGACGACTGGAGGCCCTGGAACGACCTCGCGGTGGCGTCGCTGGAGCGGGCGCGGGCCGAAGACCGTCCGCTCGACCTCCTGCGCGGGATCACCGCCGCCCGCCGCGCCGCGGAGCTGGCTCCGGATCGGCCCGAAGTCCGGTTCAACTTGGCGCTCGCGCTATCGAAGCTCCATCTGCGCCACTCGGCGGCCCGTGCGTGGCGGGAGTTCCTCGATGCGGCTTCGAGCTCGGCGGAGAATCTCGAGGCCGAGGTTGCAGTGGCACGCGGCCACCTTCGCCGGCTGACAGCGCCGACGCGCACTCAGCGTTTCGAACGTCGGGCGGCCGACTTGGAGGCTCTTCCGCTGCCGGCCGCACTGACGCTCGCCGATGCGCTGGTGGGAGAGTTCCCCGATCTCATCCGAATCCATGCCGAGCGCCGGCTCACCGAGCGTTGGAGCCGGGCGGTTCTGGCCGGCGAGGCGGCCGCTGCGGAGAGGGCTCGGGCTCTCGGTGCGGGAATCGGGGCCGAATTGGCAAACCGGCACGGCGACCATCTGGTAGAGACCCTGTTCGCGGCACTCGGAGACTGCCAACATCGACCCGATCGCGGCCGTGACTGCGCCCGCGCCGCTGCCGCCTTCGCCGAGGGGGTCGCCGCGTTCTACGAGGGCAATCTCGAGCGTGCCGAGGCGAAGCTCGCGCAGGTGGGGGGCGAGCCTCGCGAGGGTCTGCCCGAGCCGCTGCGCCGGATGGCCAACTTCTACCGCGCCTACTCGAGGTTCCAGCTCAGGTTGCCTGGCGCCCGGGAGGACTTCGAGCGCCAGCTCACGCCGGAGGTCGAGCGCCGCTACCCGTCGCTGGCCGGCTGGATCCACTGGCGCCTGGGGGTGGTGCTGCTCTCGTTGGCAGACAACCAGGGAGCTCGGGATCACTTCGTTCGAGGTCGGGAGCTGCTCGCCGCCGGTTCCGCTTACGAGGAGGCGGTCTACGCTCAGAACCTCATCGCCGAGGCCTTCGATCTGATCGGTGACGTGGACCAGGCGTGGCGATGCCGCCTGGAGCTGTTCGCGATCAAAGCCTACTCGGGAGAGACCCGGCCGGTTCACGGGATGCTCACAACTGCGGCTCTGGGGCTCCTCGCCCAGGGTGAAATCGACGCGGCCGGTGCCTTCCTCGACGAGCTGGTGGATCAGGATCTCGAGGCCGGACAGCCGGAGTACCTTGCCGAGGCGTATGGCACGCGCGCGGAACAGCGCGCACGGTTGAGGGAGTGGGAGGCGGCGCTCGACGACATCGAGCGGGCACGCCCGCTCGTGGCGATGCTCGGAGCCAGCGTCCGGCGGGACCAGGTGTCGAGAGCGCTGGACCTGGCCGAGGCCGCCGCGCGCTCGGCGATCGATCCGGCCGGAGCCAACCGGCTGCTGAGCGAGTTGCTGGACCACTTCGAGGCTGCCTCCAACGCGTTGTACGGCCTTCGGACCGTCGAGCTTCGCGCACGCACCTGGGAACGGCAGGGCGACCCGGAGCGGGCTCTCGCCGACTGGCGGAAGGCGATCGACCTGCGTGAGGCGCAGCGAGACCGCGTCAAGGACGACTCGCGGGCGGTGGCTCTGGAGGCTGCCCAGACCGCATACGACGCCGTGCTGGCGACCCTGATCGAGCGCGGCCAACCCGGAGACGTGTTGGAAGCCCTGACGATCGCCGAGAGAGCACGCGCCCGGTATCTGCTCGACCTCCTCGGAAGCGACGCCGGGATGCGGACGAAGCCGCTGGCGGCGCAGGAGATCCTCGCCGGCGTGCCGGTCGGCACGCTACTGGTCGAGTACGGGGTGCTCGAGCAGGAACTAGTCGCTTGGGTGATTGAAGGCGGTCGCGTGCGCATGGTGCGAACGCCGGTCACGGCTGAGCAGCTCTCGCGCTTGGTCACGACGCTTCGGAACGATATCGGCGCAGGCCTGTCCCAGGCGGTGCTCCGGGCGGACAGCCAGGTTCTCTATGACACGCTGATCGAGCCACTGGCCCTGGAGCTCGGAGGTGCCGACCGCATCGTCTTCGTTCCGGACCGCGATCTCGTGCGGGTGCCGTTCGCGGCGCTGTTCGACCGCCGCACCTCACGCCACTTGATCGAGGCTGTGGCGGTCGCCAGCGCGCCGAGCGCGAGTCTGTTCCTCCGCCCGCCAGCGAAGCCGGAGCGACATCGGGGCCAGGTCCTTGTGGTCGCCGCACCTGACCTCGTCGCCACTCCTTACCGGCACCTCCCCGCTCTGCCCGGGGCGCTCGCTGAGGCCTCCTCGCTTCGCGAGATCTACCCTGCGGCGACAGTCCTGTCGGGGAACAAGGCCACGGCCGAGGCCCTTATCGCTTCGTTGCGCGACGCCCAGATGCTCCACTTCGCCGGCCACGTGATCGCCAACGCCGATCGGGTGTTGAGCTCCGAGCTGCTTCTCGCGCCCTCGGCCGGTCGGGAGGGGCCCTTGACCTTCGCCGACCTCCTCGCCGAGGGTGTGCTCGGCCCGCCCGTGGTCGTCCTGTCGGCCTGCCGCAGCGCCGACGGATTCACAGTCGACCGCGAAGGCCCACTTGGTCTGGCTGCGGGGTTCGTGGCAACCGGCAGTTTGGCTGTCTTCTCGACCTTCTGGAGCATCGACGACGACATGGCTCGCATATTGCTCGTCGACCTCCACCGCGGGTTGACCGAAGGCCTCCGGCCTTCTAGCGCATGGCGTCGAGCGATCCTCCGGAGACAGGTTCGCGAAGCCGCCGAGTTCGAAACTTGGGCTGCCTTCAGCCTGTTCGAAGTGGCTGAATGGTAGCCCGCTTGGTCGGAGGTGAGATCATCATGCTGGAACGCGCAAGACGAGGCGCAAGGCGACCGGACCGAGAGTTCACAGCGGAGATCGCATTCGGTGGCCTCAGCACTCTGCTCGTCTGTCGCCCCGCTAGCTGGGACCCGCGGTTGAGCCGGGGACCACGCAAGGCCAAGGATCTCCTGGTCCTGATGGTGAACACCAACGAGGCTACTGGCGAATGCGCAAGTGGTTACCAGGGTCATCGTCACCATCCACGGTTGACGTATTACGCCGACGACCATCTGGGTCTCAGGCCCCAATCGAAGCAATGGCCTGACGACTATCGATACTGTTCTTCGCCGGAGGGTCGCGAGGTGGTCTCGCTCGATCTCAGTGAAAAGCACGTCCGGATCATTCCGCCATACAACTACTGGCGCGAGTGGTCGACACTCCGCTGGTGCCAGCCGATGCCAAGCGGTGTTTTCCCGGACGCTCCAGTGAGAGCCAGTGACAACCACTGCCTGGACTGGGTTCTTCGCGGCGATCAAATAGGGTTTGGAGAGCCGAAGCTCAAGAACGCAGTCACAACGATCGAGCTACCCGAGGGTGACTGGAGGAGCCGCGGTGTTTATCGCAACCGAGAGGTATCCAAACTCAATGCCATCCGATGGTATCTGACGAAGCCAGAGGCGGGACAGGAGATCAGGCCACAGACGATGGGACCAGATCTCCTGCTCGTTCTAACGGGCCTACAATACGGACTGACCATTCGAATCTCTGATCGCACCGCGGATCCGAAGAGGCCTGACCCATACGATATCGTCTTGACGCCAGGGTGGGAAAAACTCCTGAGAGTCTCATTAACGAATCTCCCGTACTCCTACAGTGAGCCAGACACCTCCCACGTCAAGATGTACAGCTCTCTGTCGTGCCAGGATCCGGATGAACTATGGGCTCCGGTTCAGGCCGATGACGTTGTCTGTGCCCAATCGGCTTGCAATCAGCTCCTCGCAACAGCTCGGAACAAGGATGAGGCTCCAACGAGGCACTCGAAGGGGCGACAGAAACGTCATGCGTATTCCCGCGCTGGAGGCGGAACATGATCGTCCGAAAGCACGGCCAGAGGATCGAGCTCGCGACAGAGCGCTTACCGCACCATTTGTGCGAGATTGGTGCATTGCACGCGTGGAAAGTCGGCTACCGAGGCGATCGAGGTGATGGGGGTCCTTGGGTTGCAGTCGGTGTCTTTGACAGCGGAATCGACAGTCGTGACCTCTACGCTCGTCGTCATCTGAACAGACTGCTGCGGACCGAGGATTACGCCTTTATTCGTGCTTGGGACGGCAACATCGATGCATATGAACCAAAGCGTGTCACGGTGGGTCGTTCGTTTGTGGAAACTACCAGCCATCGCGGATACGTCGATGAACTTGGTCATGGAACGAAGATGGCCTGCATCATCGGAGCCCGCCCGGGCTTCGACGGCGTTGCCGGTTTGGTGCCGAGGGTAAGGCTACACAACTACAGGATTGTCAACCGAGACGGCTGGATGCCGCCTGCGAGCCTGAGGAGAGCAGTCGATGCAGTGCTGCGCCTTCCGGCCCAGCGACGCCCCCGAGTGGTTCTCTTCGCCCTCGATCAGCATGTCTGGGCGAGACGCAAGGTGAGGAAGATCCTTCGGAAGGTGCTGTCAGATCTTGACGAAGGCAACGTTCTGACCGTGGTCGCTGCCTCGGACACGCCGACTGGCGGCGAGAACCTCGAGGTGGGCCCGCCATCGAGCACGGTTACGGGAGGCGGGGACGACGATGAAGACTGCTTGACGCATCCCGCGGTGATCGGTCGTGATCTAGGCGGTCTGGTGGTTGTGGCAGCTCACAACCGCGGCGAAGTGGGACAGGAGGATCTTACCCGCACCTCGAACTGGGGACCGGAAACTGTTCATCTGGCGGCTCCCGGTCGCGGTATTCCATCGGCATCGCCGATGGCTCCGGTACCGGTCTACGGAACATCCGCCGCGGCGGCGCTCGTCGCGGGGGCGGCGGCTCTGATCGCCGGCAAGGAGGGCGAGTCGGCGAAGACGGTGCGTGAGCGGCTGCTTAACCTCTGCCGCTCTGTCGACAAGCTCTCCGGCAGGGTCATTGGAGGCAGGGTCCTCGACCTCAGCGGGTTGAAGAAGTAGTTCCTGGGCAGGCGTTCAGTCGCCGGGGGTGCCGCGTGTGAGGGTCAGGCCCCGATCCCCGCGTTGGCCGGCACCTCCGCCGACTCCGCCTTCGGCGGGTTGACCTCGACCGATAGCGCCCCACCCCCCACCCCCAC
>CAZNIX010000207.1:0-8282 GCA_964573125.1 uncultured Thermoanaerobaculia bacterium | reverse complement strand
CGGAATGAGGTACTCCGCGACCGCGTTTGACACTCCGACCGCCAAGACCTATACTCATCACTCGATTTAGGCCTGCGATCATGCGCGTTCCCCGCACCCGAGGACAAGGCCCCAGGCGGCGCCGGTCGGCGGCGCGCAAAGCCCTCGCCGCGCGCGACTTGCCTGCCTTTGCCGCGCTCGTCGCGGCGGTCCTCCTGGCGGCGTCTCCCGCCGCCGCCGAGGTGACCGACCCCGCCGGCATCGGCGGCCGAGTGCTCGGCGCCGCCTCGCCGCTGCCGGCGGCGACGGTCTACGCCTACCAGCTCACCGAACGCAGCCACCGGCGGGTGGTGACCGACGGCGAGGGCGGCTTCCTGTTCGACGCGCTGCCGGCCGGGCTGTACAAGATCGTCGCCTACAAGCCCGGCTTCGTGCCGGTGGTGCTGCACCTGACCCGCGCCACCGCCGATGCCTACCAGTACCTCGAGCTGCAGCTCGCCGAGGCCGCGGAGAGCGCGGCCCGCGGCGAGTCGGACTTCTGGTCGGTACAGGCCGAGATCCCGCCCGACGTGCTGCGCGACATGAGGATCGCCAGGCTGGAGGCCGACACCCGCGCCGCCGGCTGGACGGGCGTGCCGCGGGCGGCGTTCCAGACCGCGCTCCGGGTCGAGTCCGGGGTCGACGACATCGCCGCCGGCGGCAGCGACGCCCACCTCACCGGCGGCTCGGTCGGCATCGACGCCCGGCTCGGCACGATGCGGCTCGGGCTCTCCGGCGACTACCGGCAGCTCGCGCCGGCGCGCGCCGCCGACGCGCGCGGCGGCGCCGACGCGTTCGACGGCCAGCGCAGCGCCCTGTCGCTGGAGATGGCCAACGGCGAGCACACCTGGGTCAACCTGTCCTCGACCAGCGATCACATGACCGGCGGCGCCGCCAGCGGCTCGTTCGCGTTCGAGCAGCACCGGCTCAGCCTGTCGCACGCGCTCGGCGTGCGCTCGCGCTCGCAGCTCATCGCCCAGTACACCGCCGAGAACAACTACCACCGGCTGGGCTGGATCGAGCCGGCGGCGATCCCCGAGGCGTCGCAGAGCTGGCGGGTCGAGGGCTCGTACGAGCACGAGTTTTCCCACCGCTCGAGCCTCGAGACCGGCTTCCGCTACCGCCAGCTCGAGAGCGTCTCCTTCGACGGCGGCGTGCTCCCCGACCTGGTCGAGGAGCGGGTCGACCTCTACGGCCGCGGCGGCCTGCGCGTGCAGCCGGCGGTGGTCGTCCAGTACGGCCTCTACACCACGCTGCTCGACGGCACGGTGTCGCTGATCCCGCAGGGCGGGCTGGTCTTCCAGCTCGCGCCCACCTGGCAGGCCTCGCTGCTCGCCAGCCACCGCTTCGACGACGGCGAGCCGGCGAGCGGCTTCGTCCCCGCCTATTTCGCCGAGACCGGCGAGTGCGACCAGAACGAGGCGCAGTGCTACCAGCTCGTCCTCACCCACCAGCGCGACGACGACCACGCGCTTTCGGTGGGCGCCACCCACCGCGAGTACGGCGAGGTCGAGCGCGTCTACTTCGACGACGAGGGCTTCCTCGACCGCTTCGAGAGCCTCTACCTGGTGCCCGGCGACCGCGTGCCGGAGCTGCAGTTCTCGGCCAGCCGGCGGCTGACCCCGACCGTCGTCGCCCGCTTCGAGTCGAGCGTCGGCGCCGGCGGCGGCGGCATCTTCCGCGGCGCCGACCAGAGCCGCTACGAGAACGAGGTCAACTACCTGGTGACCTCGCTCGACACCCGCTTCCAGGCGACCTCGACCGGCGTCTACCTCGCGTTCCATCATCTGCGCCAGGCGCTCGGCGCGCTCGACGCGGGCGCCGCGCCGGTGTCCGAGGTCGAGGTCGAGCGGCTCCAGGTGCGGGTGACCCAGGACCTCGCGTTCCTGCGCGAGCTGGCGGCGGACTGGGCGCTCAAGCTCGACATGGAGCTGTCCCGCGGCGCCTCGCCCTACGACACCGCCGCCCCCGACGACGAGATCCGCCGCCGCCTGCTCGGCGGCATCGCGGTCTCGTTCTGACGCCCCCCACGCCCTCCACTCGCTAGGCCATTCGAACCGCCGACGAGGCCGGCGCCGAGGCCGTCCGCCCCAGGCAGCCCAGCGGCCGCGCTCAACGAACCGGACCGGAAGGCGACCAAGGAAGTGCGCGGACGCTGAGCAGGCGCGCGCTCTCCGCCACCCGCTCTCGAGTAGCGCGCGCCGGTGCCAGGGCGGACGGCCCCTCGGTGCCGGCCGGTGGTTCGCAATACCCAGCCCGGTTGCTTGAATCCAGGCGATCGGATACCATCCAATTCATTGGATGGTCGCGGCGAAAGTCCCCTTCCCATGCCGGTTTGGGCCGGGTTCCAAAAAATTGGTCGATGGCACGGAAAGTGCTTTCCCCGGTGAGGTCTCCGAGGCTGGAACCACCATGCCGCCCACCCGTCTCGCCCGCGCCGGCCTGCTGCTGCTGGCCCTGATCCTGGCCGCCGGCGTGGCGGTGCTCGGGGCGGTCTCGATCGAGCGCAAGGTCGCGAGCTTCCAGCCGCTCGGCTTCGTCGCCGAGCCGGGCGACGGCGGGGTGCGGGTGACCGCGGTGCGCGACGCCGCCACCGGTCTCGAGCCGGGCGACCGCATCCTCGACGCCGAGGGGCTGGCCGCGCCGCGCCCGGACGAGCTGGCGGCGCGCCTGCGCGGCGCCGCCTCGACCGCGCTGCTCGTCCTGCGCGGCGACGCGGTGGTGCCGGTGACCTACCGCCGGCCGGCGCTCGACGTCGACGTCCCGTACCTCATCCTCGCCGTGGTCGGCGCCGCCTTCCTCGCCATCGGCCTCTACACCCTGCTGCGCGACCGGCGGCGGGTGACGGCGCTCTTCTTCCTCTGGTGCGCGGCCTCGGCGGCGCTGTTCCTGATCACCCCCGGCGAGCCGGCGCCGCGGCCGGACGCGGTGACCAAGCTCCTGTTCGCCGCCGACCAGGTGGCGCGGCTGCTGTTGCCGCCGCTCATGCTCCACCTGTTCCTGGTCTTCCCCGAGACCCTCGGGCGCCGCCGCGCGCTCGCCCGCTGGGCGCCGTTCGTCTACCTGCCGGCGGCGGCGCTGCTCGCGCTGCGGCTCGACCAGATGGCGACCGGCGGGCGGCTCCTGGGCGGCGGCATCGAGCGCGCCACGATCGAGGCCTTCGCGCGCGCCGAGCTCGGGCTCTACGCGCTCTACGCGCTCGCCGCGGTCGCGGTGCTCGCGCTGCGCGTGGTCGCGGAGGAGAACTGGGAGCGCGCGCGCCAGGTGCGCTGGCTGGTGTTCGGGGTGGCGGGCGGGTATCTGCCGGCGGCGCTGGTCTACCTCGCCCCGACCGCGCTCGGCGCGCCGCCGCCGGAGCTGGTCGCCGCGGCGGCGCTGGCGCCGCTCCTCTTGGTGCCGATCGCGTTCGCCTGGGCGGTGCTGCGCTACAAGCTGTGGGACATCGAGTCGATCGTCCGCGACACCATCTCGGCGACGCTCACCCTGCTGCTCGGCGTCATCGGCTTCTCGCTGGTCAACATGGCGCTCTCGCGCGGCCTGCCCGAGGATCTCGTGGCGGCGCGCAACCTGGTGTCGTTCGCCGCCGGGCTGGCGATCGCCGGGCTCCTGCTGCCGACCCGGCGCGGCATCGCCGCCGGCCTCGAGCGGATCCAGTACCGCGGCCGCTACGAGCAGCGCCGCGCGCTCGCCGGCCTCGCCGAGGAGCTGATCCACGAGCGCGACCTGATGCGCCTGTGCCAGCGCCTGATCGACCGCATCGAGGAGGGCCTCGAGGTCGACCGCGCCAACCTCTACCTCGCGCTCGGCGCCACCCTGATCCCGGTGCGGCCGGAGCCGGGGCTGCCGCTCTCGATCGCCGCCGGCGACCTCGGCGAGCGGCTGTGGGAGGCCGAGCACACCCGCCTGTCGGCGGTGGCGCTGCCGGCCGCCGAGCGGCCGCCGCAGCAGAAGCTGTTCGCCGCCGGCTACCGCCACGCGTTCCCGCTCGTCGTGCGCGACGCGCGCATCGGCCTCGCCGTGCTCGGCCACCACGACGACGGCAACCCGCTCAACGGCGACGACCTCGAGCTGGTGCGCCAGCTCCTCAACCAGGCGGCGCTGGCGATCGAGAACGCCCAGCTCCTCGACCAGCTCCGGAGCAAGCTCGACGAGGTGGTCGAGCTGCAGCGCTACAGCCAGGGGATCATCGAGTCGTCGCCCGCCGGCATCGCGGTGCTCGACCCCGACGACCGCATCGTCTCGGCCAACGCCGCGTTCGCCGAGCTGGTCAAGGTCGACGGCGAGACGCTCGCCGGGCGGGCGCTCGGCGACGTCCTGCCGCTGCCCGAGGTGCCGGCCGCCGGCGAGCCGGTGCGCGAGATCAGCTTCTGCGAGGCCGACGGCGGCGAGCGCCACCTGCAGCTCTCGGCCGCCGCGTTCCGCCGCGACGGCGATCCGCTGCGCATCCTGGTCGTCCACGACGTCAGCGAGCGGCTGGCGATGGAGGCGGCGCTCAAGGAGAAGGACCGGCTGGCCGCGCTCGGCGCGCTCGCCGCCGGCGTCGCCCACGAGGTCAACACTCCGATCACCGGCATCTCGAGCTACGCCCAGATGCTGCTCGCCGAGACCGACGCCGCCGACCCGCGCTACGCGATCCTCAAGAAGGTCGAGCGCCAGACCTTCCGCGCCACCCAGATCGTCAACAGCCTGCTCGAGTTCGCGCGCCGGCGCGAGACCGAGCAGGCGCCGGTGGCGCTCGGGGCGCTGATCGACGAGTGCCTCGACCTGCTGCGGCCGCAGCTCGCCGGCAAGCGCGTGCGCGTGGAGTGGCGGCCGCCCGCCGGGGGCGACGGCCGGGCCGGCGACGGCGGCGAGGAGTGCGTCGTCCTCGGCAACGCCGGCGAGCTCCAGCAGGTGGTGACCAACCTGCTGCTCAACGGCTGCGATGCGATGGCCGAGGCCGGCGGCGTGCTCGGCGTCGGCCTCGCCGCGCGCGACGGGCACGCGCTGGTCACCGTCGCCGACTCCGGTCCGGGCATCCCGCCCGAGCGGCTGCACAAGATCTTCGAGCCGTTCTTCACCACCAAGCTCGGCCGCGGCGGCACCGGCCTCGGGCTCTCGATCAGCCACGAGATCGTCCGCCGCCACGGCGGGGTGATGCGGGTGGAGAGCGAGCCCGGCCGCGGCGCCCGCTTCACCGTCGAGCTGCCGCTCTACCGCCGCGGATGAACGTCCTGGTCATCGACGACGAGGAGGTCCTCCAGGACATCCTCACCTCGCTGCTCCAGCGCGAGGGCCACACGACGTTCTCGGCGCCCAGCGGCGAGGAGGGGCTGGCGCTGCTCGGGCGCGAGGAGATCGACCTCGTGGTGCTCGACCTCATGCTCCCCGGCATGTCGGGGCTCGAGGTGCTGCGCCGGATCCGCGACGCCGATCCCGACCAGGTGGTGGTCGTGATCACCGCCTACTCCTCGATCGAGGGCGCGATCGACGCCATGCGCCAGGGCGCGTTCCACTACATCCCCAAGCCGTTCAAGAACGACGAGGTGCTGCTCACCGTCCGCAAGGGGCTCGAGCAGCGGCGGCTGGCGGCCGAGAACCGCGCCCTGCGCGAGCAGCTCCGCGAGCGCTTCGGGTTCGACCGCATCATCGGCAAGTCCAAGCCGATGCAGCAGGTGTTCGACCTCATCCGGCTCGCCGCGCCGTCGAAGAGCAACATCCTGATCCTCGGCGAGAGCGGCACCGGCAAGGAGCTGGTGGCCAAGGCGATCCACCACCACTCGCGGCGCGCCGGCGGGCCGTTCGTCACCGTCAACTCGGGGTCGATGCCCTCGGATCTGCTCGAGAGCAACCTGTTCGGCCACGTCAAGGGCGCGTTCACCGGCGCGGTGTCGAGCAAGAAGGGGCTGTTCGAGGTCGCCGAGGGGGGGTCGATCTTCTTCGACGAGATCGGCAACATCCCGCTCGACACCCAGTCGAAGCTCCTGCGCGTGATCCAGGAGCGCGAGTTCATGCGCCTGGGCGGCGTCGACGTGCTCAAGGCCGACGTGCGGGTGATCGCCGCCACCAACGCCGACCTCGAGGCCGAGGTGCAGGCGGGGAGGTTCCGCGAGGACCTCTACTACCGGCTCAACGTCATCACCATCGCGCTCCCGCCGCTGCGCAAGCGGAGCGAGGACGTCCCGCTGCTCGCCCACCACTTCCTGGCCCGCTACGCCGAGGAGAACGGCAAGCCGCTCTCCGACATCGCGCCGGCGGCGATGGCGCTCTTGATGGACCACCCGTGGCCGGGCAACGTGCGCGAGCTGGAGAACGTGATCGAGCGCGCGGTCGTGCTGTCGACCGGGCCGGTGCTCGACGTCGAGCTGCTGCCGCCCTCGGTGCGCCAGCCCAACGCGGTCGCCGCTCCGGCGGCCCACCTGCCGAACAACGGGCTCTCGCTCAAGGAGGCGGTGAGCGAGTACGAGCGCCAGCTCATCGTCAGGGCGCTGCAGATGAGCGGCGGCATCCAGAAGCGGGCGGCCGAGATGCTGCACGTCAAGCCGACGACGCTCCACGAGATGATGAAGCGGCTCAACATCTCGGTCGACGCGCTGGCCGCGAACTGACGGACCACCCGCCCCCGGGCCGGGGGGAGGCGCTTTCGCCCGAATGGACCGCCACCCCCGGGCCGGGGGGAGGCGCCCCGCCCCCGGGGGACGCGGCGCGCTCGGAGGGTGCGGGTGGGGTTCGGCGCGCCGCTCGACTGCCCCCGCGCACTCCCGGGATCGCTCTTCCGCGACGGCATCGTGAGCGCGGGGTCAGACGCGCCCGGGGGCGGGGCGCCTCCCCCCGGCCCTGCCCACCCGCCCACCTGCCCGTTCGCCCGCCCGCCCACGCGCCGGCTCGCCTGCCCGACCCCTCGCTCACTGGATCTTCGGTGGCAGTGGTGTCAGACGGCGATCCGGCGGGTAGAATCCGCGTCTCCGCCATGAGAGAGTCGAGATCTCGCCGCGTGTGCCTGGTCTGCGTCCTCGTTCTGGGGATGGGGACCGGGGTATGGGCCGGGGAGGGGTGGCCGGGGTGGCTGGCGCGGGTGCCGGAGGGGGCGGTGCTCGAGCTGCCGGAGCCGGCGGCGGGGGTGCCGACGCCAGCCGCGGTGCTCGGGTATCCGCTCGGGGAGCGGTTCACGGGGTGGGAGGAGGCGCGGCGGTATCTGGGGGCGCTGGCGGAGAGGTCGGGGCGGGTGGCGGTGTGGGAGTACGGGGAGACCTACGAGGGACGGCCGCTGGTGCTCGCGGCGGTGACCTCGGAGGCGAACCTCGGGCGGCTCGCGGAGATCCGGGCGAACCGGGCGCGGCTCGCCGAGCCGGAACGGCTGGGGGCGGCGGAGCGCGAGCGGCTCGAGCGGGAGACGCCGGTCGTGGTCTGGCTCGGCTACGGCATCCACGGCAACGAGACGTCGTCGACGGAGGCGGCGCTCGCGACCGCCTACGCGCTCGCCGCGGCGGGCGGGGAGTGGGCCGAGCGGCTCGAGCGCGTGGTGGTGCTGATCGACCCGCTCGAGAACCCGGACGGCCGCGAGCGCTACCTCGCCGCCTACCGGCAGCGCCGCGGCGCCGCGCCCGACCCCGACCCCGACGCCGCCGAGCACCGCGAGCCGTGGCCGGGCGGGCGCGGCAACCACTACCTGTTCGACCTCAACCGCGACTGGAGCTGGGCGACCCAGCTCGAGACCCGGCACCGGCTGGCCGAGCTGCGCCGCTGGGAGCCGCAGGTGGTGGTCGACCTGCACGAGATGAGCCCGCGCTCGGCCTACTTCTTCCCGCCCGTCGCCGAGCCCGTGCTGCCGGCGATCGACCCCGCGGTCATCGCCTGGCTCGACGCGTTCGGGCGCGCCAACGCCGCCGCGTTCGACCGCGCCGGCTGGCTCTATTACAAGGCCGAGAGCTTCGATCTCTACTACCCCGGCTACGGCGACTCCTACCCGAGCCTGCGCGGCGCCGTGGGGATGACCTACGAGGTCGGCGGCGGCGGCCGCGCCGGCGAGGCGCTGCGCCTGCCCGACGGGTCGCTCCTCACCCTGGCCAGCCGCACCGCCCGGCACCTGACCGCGTCGCTCGCCACCGTCGCCGCCGCCGCCGACCGCGCGGACGAGCTGGACCGCGATTTCGTCGCCGGCCGGCTGGCCCAGACGCGGAGCGCGCCGGTGACTTACCTGTGGCCGGCCGGCGCCGCCGAGGCCGAAACGCTGGCTGTTCTGCTCGCCCGCCACGGCGTGCGCGTGGGCCGGCTGGCCGCCGCCG
>CAZNIX010000206.1:0-8343 GCA_964573125.1 uncultured Thermoanaerobaculia bacterium | reverse complement strand
GCGCTCCGCCGCCGCGATCCTCGCCGCCAGCCTCGCGCTCGCGTCTTCCGTGGGCTGCGGCGAGCGGGCCGGCCCGCCCGCGCCGCCGCGGCCCCCCAACCTGGTTCTCGTGGTGATCGACACCCTGCGCTGGGACCACGTCGGCTGCTACGGCTACCCGCACCCGACCACGCCGGCGATCGACCGCCTGGCGGCGGCCGGCGTCCGCTTCCGGCGCGCCTACGCCCAGGCGCCGTACACCAACGCCTCGATCGGCTCGCTCCTCGCCTCGCGCTACCCGTCCGCGATCGGCATCGAGCGCACCGTCGACCCCCTGCCCGCGGGCGAGCTGCTCGCCTCCGAGACGCTGCGCGCGGCCGGCTACCGCACCGCGGCGGTGGTCAGCCACCTCCTCGTCAGCCGGCGCTGGGGGTTCGATCAGGGCTTCGACGCCTTCGACGAGAGCGCGATCGGGGGCCACGGCGAGAGCACCGGCACCGCGGTCGCCGAGCGCGCGCTCGAGCGGCTCGACGCGCTGGCCGCGGGCGGCGAGCCGTTCTTCCTCTGGGTCCACTTCTTCGACCCCCACTACGACTACCTCGAGCAGGCCGACGCCCGGCCCTACGAGCCGCCGCCGTACCGGGGCCCGCTGCGCCCCGGGGCCGATTTCCGCGAGGTCCAGGAGCGGGCGCGCTCCGGGCTCCTCGGCGCTGGCGACCTCGCCTACCTCCGCTACCTCTACGACACCGAGATCCTTCACACCGACCGCCAGGTCGGGCGCCTGTTCGACCGGCTCGAAGCGCTGGGTCTCGGGGAGCGGACCGTGGTCGCGCTGACCGCCGACCACGGCGAGGAGTTCCTCGATCACGGCGCGGTCGGCCACGGCCACGGCGTCTGGGAGGAGGCGATCCGCGTCCCGTTGGTCGTCCGCGCGCCGGGGGTCGCGCCGCGCGTGGTCGAGGAGCCGGTCGCCCTGCTCGACCTCTTCCCTACCCTGCTCGCCCATCTCGGCGTGCCTGTTCCCACCGAGTTCGCGGGACGCGCGCGCGATCTCGACGGCGGAGGCGGTGGCGCCGACCCGGCGCGGCCGGTGTTCACGGGGACCTGGCGGCTCCAGCGGCGGGCGGTCGTCGCCGGCAGCCTCAAGCTGATCCACGAGCCGGAGCGCCGGCGGCTGGCGCTCTACGACCTCGCCGCCGATCCGGGCGAGAGGCGCGACCTCGCGCTGCAGCGCCGTCCGGCCGTGCGCCGCCTGCGCGCCGTCCTCCGCGAGTGGGAGGAGCGGATGGCCCAAGCGAGCGACGGACCCCCGGCGCTCGAGCCGAGCGCCGAGGAGGAGCGCGAGCTGCGCGCCCTCGGCTATCTCTGAGCGCGCCCGGCCGCGCGCCGGAACGACGCCTCCGGCACCGCGCCCAGCTCGACCATGGCGCCGTCGGCCATGGCCACGAACGGCCGCGACTCGACCGCGAGGCCGCCGCGGCCGTCGTGCTCGACGATCTGCACGGTGCCCATGCCGTAGCCCATCGGTCCGCGGCGGTAGTAGTGCACCGCCAGCCGGTAGGGGGCCGCGAGCCGGCGCTCGGGCGCGCGGACGGTGAAGCACTCGGGGCCGTAGCCGGTGGTGACGTCGGCGTACAGCTCGCCGCCCGAGGCGAGCCGCGGCTGCTCGTAGTAGGCGTGGCCGCCGCGCCGGTCGTAGACGTGGAGGTCGACGTCATTGGCGTCGGTCTCCCAGCTCAGCACGAAGCGCAGCGACGGCTCGGCCTCGAGGCGGCCGCCGCGGGCCTGGAGGCGCGCGTGGACCTCCGCGCGCCGCCCCGGCTCGGCGCCCACCCAGGCGGCGGCGAACAGGCCGAGGTCCTCGCGCAGGATGCGCTCGACGCCGGCGTACCGCCCCTCCGGGTAGCTCTGGCCGAAACCGGTCTCGAGCGCCGCGAACGCTTCCGCGAAGCGCCCGGCGCGCAGCAGCGCCCAGGCGAGCAGGCGATGGCCGGACGGGTGGTCCGGGCGGTCGAGCGCCGCCTTGCGGTAGGTGTCGATCGCGAGCCCGAGGCCATCCTCGCCCAGCCCTTCGAGCCGCTCCCCGGCGAGCCGCCTCAGGTCGGCGCGGCCCGGGAAGAGGTCGATCAGCGAGCCGTAGGCGCGCGCCGCGGCGGCGGTCTCGCCGGCGTGCTCCCAGACCTCGCCGAGCGCGAGCAACGCGAGCACGTCGCCCGGCGCCTCGGCGTGCCAGGCCTCGGCGAGCGCGCGCGCCTTCTCCGGCCGGCCGGACTCCAGCTCGGCCAGCACCTCCGTGTACGGGTTGACGGGCGGCCCGGGGAAGTGCTCGGGGGCCGGCTCCGCGACCCGACCGCCGCCGCCGAGGCGCCTCATGAGCCGGCGGGGGCGCGGTTCGTCGACGATTATCTCCTCCACACTCTCCGCCGTGCCCTCGGGCGGTGGTGCCGCGCCGCCGGGCGCGGCCTCGGCCGCGACCATCAGCGGCCCCTCCGCCACCTCGGTCGCCGCGATGCTCCGCATCACCGGCCGCGGCAGCTCCTGACCCGGTTCCGCGTCGTCCTCGGCAACGTCGAAGCTGCTCTCCGTACCCTCCGCGCCGGCGACGTAGCCGAGCGCCTCCAGCTCCTCGCGGTCGGGGACGCGCAACGCCATCGCCGGCTCGCGATCGGCCGGCGGCGGCGACCACGGCGAGCGCGCCGCCACCTCGAGCCCGCCGGCGCCGACGGTCAGGATGTCGGCGAGCGCGGTGCGGTCGAGGCCGTAGCGCCGGTAGTCGTCGTCGGTCTCGAGCACGAGCAGCGCGGTGAACGGGCTGAGCACTCGGTGGCGGACCGACAGCTCGACGACTTCGAGGACGATCGCCCGGCGCAAGTCGTCGTCGCCGGCGAGCGCGGTCTCGCGCAGGTCGAGCAGGCGGTCGATCCGCGCCTGCACCCAGGCGCGCTCGAGGAGCGGCCGCTCGGCGGGCGCGATCCCGCCGCCGAGCGGCTGCGGCCGGCCGCCGAGCCTGAGCGCGAGCGGCCGGTCGGCTGGCACGGTGGGCGGCAGGTCGGCGTAGACGAGCGCCTGGTCGCCGGGCTGGACGCCGTCGAGGGTGTCCGGCCAGACCCAGGCCGCCCCCTCGATCTCGACGCTGATCCCCGAGCCGCAGGCGAGCGTCAGCCGGCGCGCGATTTCGGTGAGCGGCGCGGCGCCGTCGATCGGCTGGCCGTCGTGCTCGAGGTTGCCGGCGGTCAGGGCGCGCAGGGTCGCCTCGTCGCGCAGCCCGCCGACCGCAAGCACGTCGAGCCGCTCGACGCCGTGGGCGCCGAGCGCGGCGACCGCCGAGCGCAGCGCCCGGATCTCGGTCTCGCCGGCGGTGGCGACGCCGTCGGTGACCAGCAGCACGCGCGGATGGCGACGGCCAATCGCGGCCAGCCGCCCGGCCAGCCACCCGAGCGCGCGGTGGAGGTCGGAGGCGCCGAGCGCCCGGCGCTCCTCGAGCCGCCGCAGCTCGGCGGCGCCGATCCCGCCCGCCGCGCCCTCGTAGATCGGCGCCACCTCCTGGTCGAACGCGGCGACCCCGAACGGCGTCTCGCCGCCGGCGCCGGCGGCGAGGCCGGCGACCAGCTCGCCGAGCCGGCGCACCTGCGCCGGGTAGCCGAGGGCGCGCGAGGCGCTCGAGTCGATGAGCGCGTAGAGGCCGGCGATCTCCTGCGGCGCGGCGTCGACCGGAGGCGCGACCCGGATGACCGCGAGGTTGCCGTGGCGCAGGCCGGCGCGCTCGCCGGCCGCGTCCTGGCCGAGCGCGAAGTCGGCGTCGGGGGTCCAGGCTCGCTTGTGCAGTTCGACCACCCGGCGGTCGCGCACCTCGCCGCCGAGGCTGCTCGCCGGCGCGCCGGCGGCCGGGCGCGCGCCGAGCAGCACGCGGACGTCGAGGGCGCCGATCTCGGGCAGGCCGAGGAGGGGGAGCACATACGGCTGGTCGGCGCGCGCGAGCGCGTGCGAGTAGGAGACGATCAGCTCCTTGCGCCCGCGCGCCGGGATCGGGAAGACCCGCGCCAAGAACTCGTTGCCCGCCTCCTGCTCGAGCAGCGCCGGGTCCTGCCGGCGGTGGAGGAAGTCCTCGTAGGCGCGGCGCGCGCGCTGGCGCTCGACCACCTCCCCCTCCTGCCAGCGGCCGTCGATCGCCATCGCGAAGCGCGAGAGCACCGCGCCCGGCGGCAGCGCGATGCGGAACCGCCCCTCGATCACCTCGTCGCGCGGGTTGTCGAAGGTCAGGCGCAGCTCGGTGAACGCGAGCGGCGGCTCGAGCACGCCCTCGGCGTCGAGCGCGACCAGGGCGAGGCCGGTGCCGTCGGAGGCGGTGAGGCTGATCGGGGCGGCCGGACCAGCCCCCGGCGCGTCGCCGGCGGGCCCGGCGAACCGGAACGAGGCGGACTCGAAGCGACCGGCCGCCCCCGACGGGGGGCGACCGGGAGCCGCGGGCCCGGTGGATCGGACCGCGGCGGGCGTCGGGCGCGCGCCGGCGTCGGACCGAGGATCGCCGGGAGCGGCGGCCTCGACCGCGAGGCCGGCGAGCGCGGCGGCGGCGAGGACGGCGAGGACCGGGAGCGCGGCGCGGGACGCGGCGACGCGGGGCCGACGGGCACCGGACGGGTCGGCACCGGACGGGCGGGCGCTGGACGGGCGGGCGCCGGACGGCTTGGTACCAGACATGAGCGGGCACCTCCTCGGCGATCGGCCGGGACGATCCGGGCTCGACCTGCCCGCGTTAGACGCGCGAGGCGCCCGAAACGTGCCCGGCGGCGCCTACTCGGCGTCCATGAACGGGTACCGCCAGCGCGTCGAGGGGACGAAGTTCTCCTTGATCGCCCGCTGCGAGGTCCAGCGCAGGAGGTTGACGACCGAGCCCGCCTTGTCGTTGGTGCCCGAGGCGCGGCCGCCGCCGAACGGCTGCTGGCCGACCACCGCGCCGGTCGGCTTGTCGTTGATGTAGAAGTTGCCCGCGGCGTGGCGCAGCGCCGAGGTCAGGCGCGCGATCGCGGCGCGGTCGGAGGCGAAGACGGCGCCGGTCAGGGCATAGGGGCTGGTGGTGTCGACCAGCTCGACCGCGGCGTCGAGCTCGGCGTCGTCGTAGACGCGGACGGTGAGCACCGGGCCGAAGATCTCCTCGCGCATCAGCTTGTGGCGCGGATCGCGGGCGACGACCACGGTCGGCTCGATGAACCACCCCTTGGAATCGTCGCTGCCGCCGCCGCACAGGATCTCGGCGTCGTCCGACGAGCGCGCGTGCTCGATGTAGCCCGCGATGTCGCGGAACGCCTTGGCGTCGATCACCGCGCACATGAAGTTGCGGAAGTCGAGCGGCGAGCCCATCTTGATCTTGCCCACTTCCTCGGCGAGCCGCGCTTGGAGCCCGGACCAGAGCGAGCGCGGGACGTAGGCGCGCGAGGCGGCCGAGCACTTCTGCCCCTGGTACTCGAACGCGCCGCGCACGAGCGCGACCAGGAGCGCCTCGGGATCGGCCGAGGGGTGGGCGA
The DNA here is from genome assembly GCA_964573125.1 of uncultured Thermoanaerobaculia bacterium. GTDB lineage: Bacteria > Acidobacteriota > Thermoanaerobaculia > Multivoradales > JBCCEF01 > CAVSQV01. Next base: position 2,842 of record CAZNIX010000206.1, on the reverse strand, counting down.
AGATGAAGTCCTTGCCCCCGGTTTCGCCGACGATGCGCGGGTACGAGCGGTAGGAGGCGATCGACTCCCCCACCGTCCGCCACATCCCCTGGAAGGTGCCGGTCGAGCCGGTGAAGTGGATCCCCGCCAGCTCCGGCCGCGCCAGCACCGGGTCGCCGACCCGGCGGCCGCGCCCGGGAAGGAAGTTGATCACCCCCGGCGGCAGCCCCGCGGCGATCAGCAGGCGCATGATGTAGTGCGACGAGAACACCGCGGTCGAGGCCGGCTTCCAGAGCACGGCGTTGCCCATCAGCGCCGGCGCGGTCGGCAGGTTGCCGCCGATCGAGGTGAAGTTGAACGGGGTGACCGCGAACACGAACCCCTCGAGCGCCCGGTACTCGACGCGGTTCCAGTGGCCGCGGGCGGAGATCGGCTGTTCGGCGTAGATCTGGCGCATGAACCGGACGTTGAAGCGCCAGAAGTCGATCAGCTCGCAGGCGGCGTCGATCTCGGCCTGGTGGGCGGTCTTCGACTGGCCGAGCATGGTCGCGGCGTTGAGGGTGTCCCGCCACGGCCCGGCGAGCAGGTCGGCGGCCTTGAGGAACACGGCGGCGCGGTCCTCCCACGCGCTCTCGGACCACTCCCGCCAGGCCGCCGCGGCGGCCTCGACCGCGCGCGCCACCTCGGCCTCGCCGGCCTGGTGGACGGTGGCGAGCACGTGACCGTGGTCGTGCGGGCAGACCACTTCGGCGGTCTCGCCGGTGCGCACCTCTTCGCCGCCGATGATCAGCGGGATCTCGATCCGCTCGCCGAGCATGGCGTCGAGGCGCGCCTTGAGCGCGGCGCGCTCGGCGGCGCCGGGAGCGTAGGAGCGGACGCTCTCGTTGACGGGCGGAGGCGGGGCGAAGACGGCGTTGGCCATGGGGGCGTGGTCCTCCCGGATGAGCGGATGAGATTCCGTGATCGCCGAGCGACGGTCCGAGGGACGGTGGGGGGCGCGGCAGGCGCGCGGGCTCGGGCTCGGGGAGGAATCGTAGCACCGGATCGCGGGCCGCCGCCACCGCGCCGGCGCTAGTATTCGAGCCCGTCCGACCCCGGATCGACGCGCGAATGCCGAGCCTCTACCAGCTCAAGCCCGCGTTCCAGCGCCTGTTGCGGCCGGCGGTCGGCGCGCTCGCGCGCGCCGGCGTGACCGCCAACCAGGTGACGGTGGCGGCGGCGCTGCTGTCGCTCGGCGTCGGGGCGGCGATCGCGTGGCGGCCGGCCGAGCCGCGGTTGCTCCTGCTCCTGCCGGCGGCGCTCCTGGTGCGCATGGGGCTCAACGCAGCCGACGGCATGCTCGCCCGCGAGCACGGGATGAAGAGCCGCCTGGGCGCGCTGCTCAACGAGCTGGGCGACGCGGTCTCGGACACCGCGCTCTACCTGCCCCTGGCCGCGGTGCCGGGCTTTCCGGCGGCGCTCCAGGCGGCGGCGGTGACGCTGGCGCTGATCACCGAGGTGGCCGGGCTGGCCGCGCTCGCGGTGGGTGCGCAACGGCGCTACGACGGGCCGATGGGCAAGAGCGACCGCGCCCTGGTCTACGGCGCGGTCGGTTTCGCGCTCGGCCTCGGCGTTCCGGCCGGCGGCTGGCTGACCGCGGTCGTCGCGGCGGTCGCGCTGCTGGCGGCCGTGACCGTCGTCCAGCGGCTGCGGCGGGCGCTCGCGGAGGCGGCGCGGTGAGCGCGCTCGCGGGCCGGCTGCTCGCCCGCATCGACCCCACGGTGGCGTGGGCGCTGGCGGTGATCTTCGCCGTGCTCGTCGCCGCCACCCTGGCGGTCGCCCTGCTCGGCCGCCTGCGCCCCGGTCTCGACCTCGGCGAGATGCGCCTGCGCGTGCGCACGTGGTGGCTGATGGCGGCGGTGTTCGCGCTCGCGATCGCCGCCAGCCGCAACGTGTCGCTGGTCTTCTTCGCATCGGTCTCCTTTTTGGCTTTCCGGGAGTACCTGTCGCTGATCCCGACCCGGCGCGCCGACCGCGGCGTCCTGCTCTGGGCCTACCTGGCGATCCCGGTCCAGTACTTCTGGGTCTTCGACGAGTGGTACGGGATGTTCATCATCTTCATCCCGGTGTACGTCTTCCTCTTCCTGCCGCTGCGCATGGTGCTGATCGGCGAGACCGCCGGCTTCCTCAACGCCGCGGGCTCGTTGCACTGGGGGCTGATGGTCACCGTCTTCGGCGTCAGCCACCTCGCCTACCTGCTGGTGCTGCCCGCCGCCGGCAACCCGCACGGCGGCGGCGCCGGTCTGCTGCTCTACCTCGTGGTCCTGACCCAGTTCAACGACGTCGCGCAGTTCGTCTGGGGCAAGACGCTCGGCCGCCGCGCGGTGGTCCCCAAGGTGAGCCCGAACAAGACGGTCGAGGGGCTGCTCGGGGCGCTGGTCACCACCCTCGCCCTCGCGGTGGCGCTCGCCCCGTACCTGACGCCGCTCACCCGCGCCCAGTCGGTCGCGGCGGGGCTGATCATCGGCCTCGCGGGCTTCATCGGCGACGTCGTGATCTCGGCGCTCAAGCGCGACCTCGGGATCAAGGACTCCGGCACCCTGCTCCCCGGCCACGGCGGCATCCTCGACCGCATCGACAGCCTGACCTACACCGCGCCGCTGTTCTTCCACCTCGTCAAATACCTGCACTACTGACGCCGGCCGGAGTCCCGCGATGGAGAGCGAAACCGACCGCCGCGCGGCATTCGGGGAGCGCGCGGTCGCCGCCGCCTGGGGCCTCGCCGAGGCGACCCTGTTCTTCGTCGTCCCCGACGTCTGGCTCACCCGGATCGCCCTCGGCGGCGCCCGGCGGGCGCTGCTCGCGGCCGGCTGGGCGTCCGCCG
>CAZNIX010000205.1:0-8358 GCA_964573125.1 uncultured Thermoanaerobaculia bacterium | reverse complement strand
CTCGCCGCGCTGGGCGCGCTCGCCGCCGGCCCGGCCGCCGCCCAGCGGCCGAAATGGACCGGCTGGGAGCCCGATCCCGGGGCGCCGCCGGCGGTCTTGCGCGAGGTCGGCTTCGACCAGCGGATCGGCGCGCCGGTGCCGCTCGGCCTCGCGTTCCGCGACGCCGCCGGCGGCGAGGTGCGGCTGGGCGACCTCTTCGCCGGCCGGCCGGTGGCGCTGACCCTGGTCTACCACTCGTGCCCGATGCTCTGCCCGATGACGCTCGAGGGGATCGCGCGGAGCCTGCGCGGCATCGCGTTTACGGTCGGCGAGGAGTACGACGTGGTGGTGGTCAGCTTCGACCCCCGCGAGGGCCCGCCGGAGTCGGCCGCGGCCCGGGAGCGCGCGGTCACCCGCTACGGCCGCGCCGGCACCGAGGGCGGCTGGCACTTCCTGACCGGGGACGAGGCCTCGATCGCCGCGCTCGCCGAGGCGGTCGGCTTCCGCTACGCGTTCGACCAGGAGCGCGGCGAGTTCGCCCACCCGGCGGGGCTGGTCGTGCTCACCCCCGAGGGCACGGTCGCCCGGTATCTCTTCGGCATCGACTACCCGCCCAAGGACCTGCGGCTGGCGCTGGTCGAGGCGGGCGAGGGGCGGCTCGGCGGGCCGACCGACCACTTCCTGCTCTACTGCTACCGCTACGACCCGGCGGTCGGCCGCTACACCGCCGCGACCATGAACCTGATCCGCGCCGGCGGCGTCGCGACGCTCGCCGCGCTCTTCGGGTTCGTCGGCGTCATGCTGTGGCGCGAGCGCCGGGCGCGCCCCAGGACCGAGAGGACCGCCTAGGATGTGGCCCGATTTCCCGCTCTTCCCCGACGCCGCCTCGACCGTCGCCCGCGAGGTCGACACGCTCTACCTCGCGTGGGTGGCGATCAGTCTGTTCTTCTCGCTCCTGATCGCGGCGCTGATCGTCGTCTTCTTCATGCGCTACCGGCGCCGGAATTGGCGGCGCTTCGGCTCGACCGCGCACATCAAGACCCTGCCGGTCGAGATCGCCTGGTCGGTCGTCCCGCTCGCGATCGCGCTCTCGATGTTCGCCTGGGGCGCCAAGGTGTTCCTCGACCAGTCGCGGCCGCCGGCGGACGCGGTCGGCTTCTACGGCGTCGCCAAGCAGTGGATGTGGAAGTTCCAGCACCCCGAGGGGGCGCGCGAGATCAACGCGCTGCACGTGCCGGTCGGCCAGCCGATCCGGATCACGCTCACCTCCGAGGACGTCATCCACAGCCTGTTCATCCCCGCGTTCCGGGTCAAGACCGACGTCCTGCCGGGCCGCTACACCACGCTCTGGTTCGAGGCCACCAAGGCCGGCGAGTACCACCTGTTCTGCACCGAGTACTGCGGCACCGAGCACTCGCGGATGATCGGCACCGTCTACGCGCTGGCGCCCGAGGACTACGAGACCTGGCTCGCGACCGGCCAGGTCGGGGTGCCGCTGCGGGTCTCGGGCGGCGAGCTGTTCACCCGCTTCGCCTGCGACACCTGCCACCGGATGGAGCGCGCGACCCCCGAGCTGCCGGCGCGCGGCCCGACCCTGGCCGGGCTCTTCGGCACCGAGGTCGAGCTGCTCGGCGGCCGCACCGTGACCGCCGACGAGAGCTACCTCCGGCGCTCGATCCTCGAGCCGCAGGCGCAGGTGGTCGCCGGCTGGCAGCCGATCATGCCGACGTTCAAGGGGCAGATGAGCGAGGAGCAGCTCGCCGCGCTGGTCGACTACGTCAAGAACTTGCCGGCCGGGGCGCAGGCCGCCGACCAAGCCGGCCCGGACGGCGAGACCGGCGAGACCGCCGATGCGGGTTGAGGACACGACGATGAGCAGCACCAGCGCCGTCACCGCCTTGCCGCAGCCGAACTACCTGTCGGCCGGCTGGACCCTGCGCTCCTGGCTCCTGACCCGGGACCACAAGCGCATCGCGATCCTGTACATGGTCTCGGTGACCCTGTTCTTCATCCTCGGCGGGATCTTCGCGTTCCTCGTCCGCCTCGAGCTGATGACCCCGGCGGGCGACATGGTCACGGCCGACGTCTACAACCGGCTGTTCACCATGCACGGCGTGATCATGATCTTTTTCTTCTTGATCCCGTCGGTGCCGGCGGTGCTCGGCAACTTCCTGGTGCCACTGATGATCGGCGCCAAGGACCTCGCCTTCCCGCGCATCAACCTGCTGTCGTGGTACCTGTTCATCGTCGGCGGACTGATCACGGTGGCGGCGATCCTGCTCGGCGGGGTCGACACCGGCTGGACCTTCTACACGCCGTACAGCACGATCTACTCCAACTCCTGGGTGTCGCTGACCCTGGTCGGGGTCTTCATCAACGGCTTCTCGTCGATCCTCACCGGGCTCAACTTCATCGTCACCATCCACCGCATGCGCGCGCCCGGGCTGACCTGGTTCCGGCTGCCGCTGTTCATCTGGGCGCACTACGCGACCAGCCTGATCATGATCCTGGGCACGCCGGTGGTCGCGATCACGCTGCTCCTGGTGGTGCTCGAGCGGACGCTCCACCTCGGCATCTTCGATCCCGCGCTCGGTGGCGACCCGGTGCTCTTCCAGCACCTGTTCTGGTTCTACTCGCACCCGGCGGTCTACATCATGATCCTCCCCTCGATGGGAGTGATCAGCGAGCTGATCGCCGCGTTCGCGCGCAAGAAGGTGTTCGGCTACCACTTCGTCGCGTTCGCCTCGCTCGGGATCGCGATCATCGGCTTTCTGGTCTGGGGCCACCACCTGTTCGTCAGCAGCCAGTCGGCCTACGCCGGGCTGGTGTTCAGCGCGCTGACCATGCTGGTGGCGATCCCCTCGGCGGTCAAGGTCTTCAACTGGACCGCGACGCTGCACCAGGGATCGATCTCGCGCGAGACGCCGATGCTCTACGCGCTCGGCTTCATCGGCCTGTTCACGATCGGCGGGCTGACCGGGGTGATGCTCGGCACCCTCGGCGTCGACGTCCACGTCCACGACACCTATTTCGTGGTCGCCCACTTCCACTACATCATGGTCGGCGGCGCGATCATGGGCTACCTCGGCGGCCTGCACTACTGGTGGCCGAAGATCACCGGCCGGCTCTACCCGCGCTTCTGGTCGAAGATCTCGGCGCTGCTGGTCTTCATCGGCTTCAACCTGACCTTCTTCCCGCAGTTCGTCCTCGGCTACCTGGGCATGCCGCGGCGCTACTGGAGCTACCCCGCGGAGTTCCAGGTGTTGAACGTCTTGTCGACCGCGGGGGCGACCATCCTCGGCGTCGGCTACGTCTTCCCGCTCGTCTACCTGCTCTATTCGCTCAGGAAAGGCGCGCCGGCGGGCGACAACCCGTGGGGCGCCGCCGGCCTCGAATGGCAGACCGCCTCGCCGCCGCCGACCTTCAACTTCGATGAGGAGCCGGTGGTGACCTCCGGCCCTTACGACTTCTCGAACGTCAAAGAGGCCGTCATCGATGAGTAGCATCTCGGCCGACCACGGCCCGCCGCACCACCCGGCGCTCGCCCACCACTTCGAGGACCTCGAGCAGCAGAAGGAGGCCTCGTCGTTCGGGATGTGGCTGTTCCTGGTCACCGAGATCATGTTCTTCGGCGGGCTGTTCTGCGCCTACCTGATCTATCGGCGGGCCAGCTTCGGCGCGTTCGCCGCCGGCAGCGCGACGCTCGACATCGGCCTCGGTGCGTTCAACACCGCGGTGCTGATCGCCTCCAGCCTGACCATGGCGATGGCGGTGTGGTCGGCCCAGATGTCGAAAAAGAAACTGCTCGTTCTGTTCCTGCTCGCCACCTTCGTCCTCGGCGGGACGTTCCTCGGCGTCAAGGTGATCGAATACGGCCACAAGTTCCACGAGCACCACGTCCCGGGCCGGCACTTCACGTGGGACGATCCGGCGACCGCGGCCGGCGCCGAGATGTTCTTCTCGCTCTACTTCGCGATGACCGGTCTCCATGCCAGCCACATGGTGGTCGGCATGGCGCTGATCCTGGTCCTGCTCGTGCCGGCGGCGCGCGGCCGGTTCAGCCGCGACTGGTACAACCCGATCGAGTGCTTCGGGCTCTACTGGCACTTCGTCGACATCGTGTGGATCTTCCTCTTCCCGTTGCTCTACCTGATCGGCCGCCACGGAGTGCCCGGACACTGAGGCCACGGCGCGCCGGAGAACCGCCATGACCGACCACGTCGTCTCGCGCAAGATCTACGTCCTGGTTTTCGCCGCGCTGATGGCGGGTACCGCGATCACGGTCTGGGTCGCGTTCTTCGACCTCGGCCCGTGGAACGACGTCACCATGCTCACGATCGCGGTCGCCAAGGCGACTCTGGTCGTCCTCTTCTTCATGCACGTCCGCTACAGTGGCCGCCTGATCGCGCTGACCGTCGGCAGCGGCATCCTGTTCCTGCTGATCCTGCTCGCCCTCGCGCTCGCCGACTACCTGACCCGCGGTTGGGTGGCGCTCGGGCGGTAGGCAGGGTGTCCGGGCTCCCGCGCGGCGGTCCGCCACCGGCGTGACGCGCGCACCTCGGCTACGCGTCCGGCGATGCGGGCTTGGTCGCCCGGACGAACGCCGAGGCGAAGAGGCCCTCGACCTCCTCGGGGCCGACACCCAGCTCGGCCAGGAGGCGCTCGGCGTCGACGCCGGTCTCGGCGAGGCCGTAGGCGTGGAGGACCTCGACCTCGATGCCGGCGAAGCCCGCGGTGGCGAGCTTGGCGCGGTAGTCCTCGACGCCCAGGGCGCCGCCCAGGCAGGCGCTCCACAGCTCGATCCGGCGGGCGAGGGGCTCGGGCACCGGGCCGAGCGTCACGACGTCGGCGACGGCGAAGCGACCGCCCGGGCGGAGGACCCGGAACGCCTCGCGCAGCACGCGATCCTTGTCGGGGGCGAGGTTGACGACGCAGTTGGACATCACGACGTCGACGCTGCCGGCGGGGAGCGGGACGTCTTCCATCTGCCCGCGCAGGAACTCGGCGTTGGTCACCCCCGCCTCGGCCTGGTTGCGGCGGGCGAGCGCGAGCATCTCGTCGGTCATGTCGAGGCCGTAGACCTTGCCGCTCGGGCCGACGCGGCGGGCGGCGAGGAAAACGTCGATGCCGCCGCCCGAGCCGAGGTCGAGGACGACGTCGCCGGGGGCGAGGTCGACGAGGGCGTTGGGGTTGGCGCAGCCGAGCGAGGCGCGGAGGGCGCCTTCCGGGGCGGCGATGTCGCCGTCGCCGTAGAGCGTGCGGCCGAAGACGGTGACCGCCTCCTCGGCGCAACCGCAGCCGCAGGCGGCCTCCTGCCCGCCGGCGGCGGTGCGGGCGGCCTCGGCGTAGCGGCGGCGGACCGCCTCGTGGATGCGCGCGGCGCGGTCGGTGACGTCGGGAGAGTCGTCGGAGGCGGGGATCTGAGTGGTCATGGGTCTCGCTCCTTCGCGGCAGACGACGGTTCGGTGGCGGCGGCGGCGATCGGTTCGATTCTCGACTCCTGCAACCGCCGCCGGCAGCGAGTCCATTCCTGGGTCGCCAACGCGGCGCGGGCCGCCGGCGCGGTTAGGATCGCACCATGCGCAGGCCGTCCATTGCCCTCGTCGCCGTTCTCTTCTGCGCGGCCGTTCCCGCCGCCGCCACCACCTACCACGTCGCCTCGACGCCGGGTGCCTCGGACGCCAACCCCGGTACCGCGGCCCAGCCGTGGGCGACGATCCAGCACGCGGTCGACGCCCCGGCGGTCGGTCCCGGGGACGTGATCGTCGTCCACGCCGGCACCTACGCCGGGGCGCGCATCGAGCGCTCGGGCACGCCGGCGCAGCCGATCACGCTGCGCGCCGGCGCCGGCGAGAGCGTGCTGCTCGACGCCGCGAGCCCCGCCGCCGCGCACAACTCGATCCTCGAGGTCGAGGACTTCGCCGGCACGATCGGCTGGTGGGTGATCGAAGGGTTTTCGATCAACGGCGGCGAGTCGCACTTCTCGGGCATCGACCTGCGCGGCACCGCGGGCGTGGTGGTGCGCGGCAACAGCGTCACCGGCGCCTTCCGCACCGGCATCTTCACCGCGTTCTCGGACGACGTCGTCATCGAGCACAACGAGTCCTTCGCCAACTGCGAGCACGGGATCTACCACAGCAACAGCGGCGACCGGCCGCTGATCCGCGGCAACCGGCTCCACGGCAACTCCAATGCCGGCATCCACATGAACGCCGACCTCTCGCAGGGCGGCGACGGCGTGATCAGCGACGCCGTGGTCGAGGCTAATCTGATCTGGGACAACGGCGGCGGCCTGTGCGGCAACTCGGGCGGTGCCGCCGGCATCAACATGGACGGCGTGGTCGACTCGCTCGTCCGCAACAACCTGATCTGGGACGAGCACGCCTCGGGGATCGCGGTCTTCCGGATCGACGGCGCGGTCTGCTCGCAGGGCAACCGCATCCTCAACAACACCGTGCTCACCGCGAGCGACGGCCGCTGGGCCTACGTCCAGGTCGATTTCGACGGCACCCCGCCCGCCGGCTGCCCGGACAACGAGCTGGCCAACAACGTCTTCTGGTCGGCGCACGGCTTCCGCGGCGCGATCTCGCTCGACGAGCCCAGCCCCGCCGGCTTCGCGAGCCGCCACAACACGGTCGAGGGGGTGTTCTCCGTCGACGACGGGAACACCACGATCGGCCTCGCCGCCTGGCAGGCGCTCGGCCACGACGCCGGCTCGCAGACGATCGCGAACACCACGGCGCTCGCCGCGCTGTTCGTGAACCTGGCCGGCGGCGACTTCCACCTCGCCCCGGGCTCCGACGCGATCGACGCCGGCGAGCCGCGCGCCGACGTCCCCGCCGACCTCGACGGCATCCCCCGCCCCCAGGGCGCCGGCTGGGACGCCGGCGCCTACGAGGCGCTCGAGCTGGTGTTCGCGGACGGGTTTGAGAGCGGCGACACTACGGCGTGGACGTCGTCCACGCCGTAGAGCCCCCGCTCACAGGGCTTTCGCGCAGCGCCTGGCGGCGCCGCGCTCGGCCGTGAGAGCGGCGACACTACGGCGTGGACGTCGTCCACGCCGTAGAGCCCCCGCTCACAGGGCTTTCGCGCAGCGCCTGGCGGCGCCGCGCTCGGCCGTGAGAGCGGCGACAGGTCGGCGGCGGTGGGGTGAAGCCGCCGGCTACTCCGCGCGCAGGGTGACCGCCGGGTCGACCGCCGCCGCCCGGCGGGCGGGGAGCAGGCAGGCGGCGAGGGCGACGGCGAGCATCGCCGCCGCGACGCCGGCGAACGCGCGCGCGTCGGTGGCGGCGACCTCGAACAGCAGGCTCGAGAGCAGGCGGGTGAGCGCGAGGGCGGCGCCGAGGCCGAGCGCGACGCCGAGGCCGACCACGCGCATGCCGTGGCCGACGACCATCCGCCGCACCGTCCGCGGCGGGCCGCCGAGCGCGAGGCGGATGCCGATCTCGCGCGTGTGCTGCTGGACGAAGTAGGCCATCACGCCGTAGACGCCGACCACCGACAGCAGCAGCGCCGCGGCGGCGAACGCCGCGACCAGCGTCGAGAGCAGGCGCGGCACGTCGAGCGAGTCGGCGAGCAGCTCCTCCATGGTCGCGACCTGGGTGAGCGGCAGCTCGGGGTCGAGGTCGCGCACCACCCGGCGGACCGCGGGCAGCACGGTCGTCGGCTCGACCGTGGTGCGCGCGACCAGGTACATGAAGCGCGCGCTGATGCTCTCGATCGGGTGCGCGGCCGGGCGCTGCGCCATCGGCCAGTAGACGGTGCCCGCGTCCGGCTGGTCGAGCCCGAGGTACTTGACCTCGCCGACGACGCCGACGACGGTGGTCCAGGCCGCGCTCCCCCCCTCGTGCAGGCGCCGGCCGAGGACCTCCTCGCCGGGGAAGAAGCGGTCGGCCCACGCGCGGTCGACGATCGCCACCCCGGGCGCGTCGTCCGCGGCGTCGCGCGGGTCGAAGTTGCGCCCGGCGAGGAGCGGGATCCCCATCAGCGCGAAGTACTCCGGCGACACCGACACCCAGGGCGTCGTCGGCTCCGACTCGCCGCGCGCGGTGGGATCGTCCTCGAGGTCGAAGTTGTTGACGTTGCCCACCCCGTTCGGCGGCCGCCCGTCGGCGAACGCGACGCCGGCGACCCCCGGCAGCGCCTCGACGCCGCTCCGCGCGCGCTCCCAGAACGCGCGCACCGCGGCCGGGTCGGCGTAGCGCTCGGCGGGGAGCAAGAGGGCGGCGGTGAGGACGCCTTCGGGCCGGAAGCCGGGGTCGACGCGCTGGAGCCGGCCGAGGCTGGCGAGGAGCAGCGCCGAGGCGATCAAGAGCGGTGTCGCGACCGCGAACTGCGCCGCGACCAGCGCCCGCCGCAGCCGCCGCGCGCCGGCGGTCG
>CAZNIX010000204.1:0-8360 GCA_964573125.1 uncultured Thermoanaerobaculia bacterium | reverse complement strand
CCCCGGCACCTCGACCGCCTGGCCGAGCTCGCGCACCCACGCCGCCCGCCCGCCGATCGCCCGCTCGTGGAAGGCGCCGAGCATCAGGTGCAGCACCCGGTGAACGCCCGCGGCGGCGTCCGGCTGCAGGAAGAGCAGCACCCGCTCGTCCTCGGCGAAGCGCGGGGCGCCGAACACCGCGAGGCCCAGACCGTCGGGGCGCACGCCGCCGGGCGAGCGCACGGTCAGGGTCGCGGCGCCGGCGGCGCCCTTGACCGCCTGCTCGACGGCGACGGTGAAGTCGATGGCCGGCGCCCCGCCGGCCTCGACGGCCGGGCTTGCGGCCACGATGCGGCCGCGGACGATCAGCGGCGCCTGGTCGGCCAGGTCGTGGTCGGCGACCATGACGAACGTGGTGGCGGACGCCGGGGCGGCGAGAGCGAACAAGGGAAGCGCGAACAAGGTGAGCGCGCGAGCGACGGTGGGGGGGAATGGGCGTTCCGCGAATCGCATGCGAACCTCCGGTGAGTGGGAATCGGCGGTCACTGTTGACGAAGGCGCGGAAACCTCGCGCTCGGGCGAATGCGATCCAGTGGCCCGGAACGAGGCCACCCATTCGGTATCCTACCACTGCGACCTTGCAGCAAGGTTAAAGTTGCACCGCGCCGCGGGGTCTCCGGCGGCGAATCGCGCGGCAGGCGTGCGGCCTCGGAGCTTGTGAAAGCCCCCCCGGAGTCCGCCCAGGTCGCCCCGGTCTGCCGTGGCCCGACGGTCCGGCCCCGCGGCCCGAAGGGGCGCGCGCCGGCGCGCCGCGCCGCCGGAACACTCAGCCCATCCGGTAGGCGAGCGCGTTGGCGTTCATGCCGGCGCCGACCGAGGCGAAGACGACGACGTCGCCCGGGCGCACGCGGTGGCCGTCCAGCTCGCCGCGGCTCAGCAGGTCGAAGAGCGTCGGCAGGGTCGCGACCGAGCTGTTGCCGAGCCAGCCGATGGTCATCGGCATCAGCTCCTCGGTCGGCGTGCTCACGCCGGCGGCGCGCAGCAGGCGCTTGACGATCGCCTGGTCGAGCTTGGCGTTGGCCTGGTGGACGAGCATCTTGGCCACCTCGCCGACCCCGATCCCGGCCTTGGCGAGGCACTCCTCGACCACCGCGGGCACCGCGGTGACCGCGTACTCGTAGACCTTGTGGCCGTCCATCTTGAGGTAGAGCCCGCCGCCGTCGAGGTCGGGGCAGGACGAGCCGCCCATGCGCAGCAGGAACGCGTGGTCGACCGCGTCCGAGCGCGCGGCGTGGGCGAGGATGCCGACCGGCCCGGCGCTCGGCCGCGCCTCGAGGATCACGGCGCCGGCGCCGTCGGCGTAGATCATGCTGTCGCGGTCGTGCGGGTCGCACACCCGGGACAGCACCTCGGCGCCGATCACCAGCGCCCGGCGGGCGTCGCCCGAGCGCAGGTAGTAGTCGGCCTGGATCACCGCCTGGAGCCACCCCGGGCAGCCGAACGGGAGGTCGTAGGCGATGGTGCGCGGGTTGCCGACGCCGAGCCGCGCCTTGACCCGGGCGGCGAGGCTGGGCACCAGCTCGGAGCGCCGGTTGTCCGCCGTGACGTCGCCGAAGTTGTGGCCGACGATCAGGTAGTCGAGGCTCTCGCGGTCGATGCCCGAGGCGGCGAGCGCCCGCTCGGCCGCGAGCGCGGCGATGTCCGAGGTGACCAGCTCGTCGCCGACGTAGCGGCGCTCGCGGATGCCGGTGATCTGCTCGAACTTCGCGATGACCGCCTCGGCCGGCTGCTCGAGCCGGGTGCCGTCGGCGGCGTAGAACTCGGCGCCGTGGAACGCGGCGTTGGGGATCGCGCGCTCGGGCAGGTAGCTGCCGGTGCCGATGATGACGCTGCGGGGGAGCTCCGCCATCGGGTCCTCCAAGAAGGGCCGCGCCGGCGGCCGACGGAATCTCTGCTCGGCGGACTCTACCGGCCGCGGCGCGCCCCGGCGTCAGCGCTCGGTCAGGTTTGCCTCACGAGAGTGTCAGGCACTGCCCTGCCTCCCGTCGCTGCGCGAACAGCGACCGACGGAGACTACGTAACGGCTGACAGCAAAAGGTTTCTGTGCGGACTGAACGAAGTCAGAACCGCAGCCTGACCATCACCTGCAGCCGCCGCGGGTCGAAGAACCGCCGCGGCGCGCCGAAGCCGGCGCTGTTGACCTGGTTCTGGAGGTCGTAGCCGGTCTGCCGGTCGAAGACGTTGAAGAGGTCGGCGCGGAGCTGCAGGGTGTAGCGGTCGCGGAACGGGAAGTCGTGGGTGTAGCTGAGGTCGAGCTGGTAGTGATCGCTCGTCCGCCGCGAGCCCGCCGGCTCGGCGAAGCGGCCGACGTCGCTCGTGCTGGCGCCGACCAGGGGCACGTAGGCGCGGTAGTCCCACGCCTCCCAGGGCTGGCCCGACTGGTAGACCGCGTAGGCGCCGGCGCTGCCGTTCCACCCGAACGTGGCGTAGCCGTAGAGCTTGAGCTGGTGGCGGCGGTCGCCGCGCAGGTCGCCGTAGCGGCGGTCCCAGATCTGGCGCCCGGCGTCGTCGGCGAGGAACGACGAGCCGATGAAAACGTTGTCGTCGTTCGCGGTCGTGGTGTTGTCCTGATCGAAGTTGCCGTAGTAGTGGCTCCAGACGTAGCTGCCCTTGAAGTAGGCGCCGCTCCCGCGCCACTCGGCGTCGACGCTCGCTTCCCAGTACTTGGTGAACGCGCCGTCCAGCTCGGCGATGACGAACGTCGAGCCGCCGACCTCGGCGCGGTAGGCGTCGAGGTCGGGGATGTACAGCTCCCGCGGCACCCCCGCCGGCGGCTCGAAGCGGAGCCGGGCGTCGTTGTTGGTGTCCTCCCAGAAGTTCGCCGCGTAGCGGTAGCGGCCGTGGACCCGCGCGCTCCAGCGCGGCGAGAGCTGGCGCGCGTGCCCGACGACGTATTCGTCGATCGAGCGCGGGTCCATGCCCGGCTGGAAGAACTTGCCCGACGACGACGCCACCGGGTCGATCCCGATCAGCTCGCCCTCGGCGTCGAAGAACGCGCGCAGCGTCGCCCGGTTGTTGCGCGCCCACGAGGCCGCGCGCGGCAGCGAGCTGGCAGCCGGGTAGTAGCGGGCGTAGCTCGCGGAGACGGTGTCGCGCCCGTTCGGGCTCCAGGTCGCGGCCAGGCGCGGCGAGATCATCTCCTCCCAGTCCAGCTCGTACATCTTGTACTTGCTGCGCGGGGACAGCTCGAAGCCCGACACGTTGTTGCGGTTTTCCCGCAGCCCCTGGCCGTAGAACCGATCGTTGCTGAGCAGGACGCCGGCCGAGAGCGTCCAGTCCTCGAGGCGGACGACGTCGTTCAGCTCGACGTTGTGCGACTCGAACGACGACTCGATCGGCGGCACCGCGGCGCCGCCGGCGCCGAGCAGGCTCTGCTGCTCGAAGCGCGCCTCGTAGAAGATCGGCGTGCCGTCGGGGAGCGCCGTGCGGCCGCCGGGCACCGAGATCGTCCCCCAGCCGTTCGAGGTCCGCGCCAGCTCCTCGCCCTCCTCCGACCACCGGTCGCCGGCGTGCAGCTCGTGGCGGCCGAGCAGGCGGTCGTAGCCGACCTCGAAGCTCTCGCGCGCGAAATCCTGGTCGTTGATCAGGGCGCCGCCGCCGACCTCGCCGCCGCCCGTGCGCGTGCCGTCCTCGAGGAAGCCGTAGCGCTCGATCAGCGGCGCGATGAACGCGTTGAACGCGTCGAGGCCCGCGATCGGCTGCGGCACCTGGAACAGCCCCTGGCGGTCGAGGTTCGCGACGTCGAGCCGGACACTGCCGTCGGCGCGGAGGTCGAGATCGAACCGGTTGTCGGGCCGGCCTCCGGCGTCGAGGCGGAAGTCGGCGTAGGCGAAGGTGAGGAAGGAATCGGCGGTCGCCAACCAGGTGCCCTCGAGGACGGCGATCGTGAGGTCCGCCTCGGCGCCGACCGAGGTCGAGCCGGCCTGGTCCTCGTCGTCGACGCCGTCGCCGCGGTCCTCGCGCTCGGAGTCGCGGTAGCTGCCGTGGACGACCAGCGAGTCGGCCGGCGTCCAGGTCAGCTTGCCGAACAGCTCGTCGCGCTCGCTCGCGAAATCGGGCACCTCGCCGTAGAGGTTCGAGCGGTTCGCGCGCGCGATCGTCGGCCGGAAGTAGGAGGCGTAGAAGAACAGACCGTCGGCGAGGATCGGCCCGCCGGCGTTGGCGACCGCCCAGTCCTCGTCCTGCTCGAACTCGGCCGCCGAGCCGGTCTCGCGGCCGGCGGTCATCCCCTCGGTCTGGAGCTGGTAGCTGGCCGCGCCGCGGAAGCGGTTCGTCCCCGCGCGGCTGACCGAGTCGATCGTGAACCCGCCCGAGCGGTTGAACCCGGTCGCCCGCGCGCCGCCGCGGAGGAACGAGACCTGCTCGACGTCGTGCGCCGAGGGCTCCGACGACAGCGTGCCGAACAGCGGCAGCCCGACGTCGACGCCGTCGAAGCGGTAGACGTTGTCCTGGCCGCTGCCGCCGGCGCTCGGGCCGCGGATCCGGTCCTCGCTGTACTGGACGCCGGGGATCAGCTTGAGCAGGTTGCGGTAGTCCTGGCCGACCGGCAGCCGCCCGACCGCCTCGCCCCCGAGCGCCGACTTGATCTCCGCCGAGCCGACGTCGATCGCCGGCGCCGCGCCGACCACCTCCAGCTCCTCGGCGAACGCCTCGAGCTCGAGGACGACGTCGACGACCGCGTTCTGGTCGAGCAGCACCTCGACCGCGCGCGTCGCGGGGGCGAGCTCCGCGAGCGCGAAGCGCAACTCGTAGCGCCCGGGCGGCAGGAGCTGGAAACGGTACTCGCCGTCCGCCCCGGTCGCGGCGACCCGCGCCCGCGGCAGCACGTCCCCCGCCGCCTCGACCGTCACGCCGGGCAGTGGCTGGTCGTTGGTGTCGGTCACCCGGCCCGAGATCGAGCCGGTCTGCTGCGCGGCCGCCGGCGCGGCGGCGAGGACGAGGCACAGCGCGGTGCCCGCGACGGCGCCGAAGGCTGGGCCGAGCCTGCTCACCGTTCTCCTTCAGTGGACGGCAGCGTAGCACGCCCGCGGCGCCGGCCGGCTACACGACCCGCCACCAGGGGGTCGCGAGCACTCCCTCGGCGATCCACGCGGTCGCTTCGCCGGCGTGGAGGAGGAGGCCCGCGCGGGCCTTGTCCGCGTACTCCGCCCGGAAGAGCTGGAGCGAACGCGCGTCCCGAAAGCGGGGCTCGGTCGTGGACTTGACCTCGATCGGCAGGAGCCGGCTGCGCCACTCGACGACGAAGTCGACCTCTTCGCGGCCGACCGTGCGCCAGTAGAGGATCTGCGGTGCGTCGAGCTGCGAGGCCTGCCACGCCAGCAGATCGCACAGGACCAGGTTCTCGAGATGGGCGCCCCGAGGCTCGGACTCGCCGGCGAGATGGAGCGCCAGGCCGGTGTCGCTCCAGTAGAGCTTGGGGGTCTTGATCAGCCGCTTGGTGCGGTTGACGGCGTAGGCGGGCAGGCGCACGAGCTGGTAGGAGGTCTCGAGCAGCGCGAGGTGCCGGCCCACGGTGGGCTGGGAGACCCCCACGTCCCGGCCCAGCTCGGTCTGGTTGGAGAGGGTGCCGAGCCGGAGGCAGACCGCCTGCATGAGGCGCCGGAAGTCGACGATCGAGCCCACCTCGGACAGCTCGCGCAGGTCGCGCTCGAGGTAGGTCTGCGTATAGCCCGCGAACCAGAGCGCCCTCGCCTCGGGGTCCCGCAGGTGGTGGGCGGGGATCGGGTAGCCGCCGCGGCGGGCGAGGGCGCGCCAGTCCTCGGGCTCGGACCGCTCCGCCGCCAGCAGGTCCGGCCACTCCTCGTCGCGCGCCGCGAACAGCCGGCCCCACGCGCCGGCCTCGCCGCGACCGAGCTGCTCCCGCCGGGTCAGCGGCCACAGCGTGAGGTAGACCGCCCGGCCGGCGAGGGTCTCGGCGATCCGCCGCATGAGCAGCAGGTTGGTGGAACCGGTCAACAGGTACCGGCCGGCGGCGCGGTCCTCGTCCACGGCGCGCTTGATCGCGAGGAGCAGGTCCGGGGAGCGCTGGACCTCGTCGAGCGTCAGGCGCGCCGCGCTGCGGACCAGGGCATCGGGCTCCAGGCGGCTGCGCTCGAGGACCTCGAGATCGTCGAGCGTCCGGTAGACCCGCCCCGTGGCCCGGCCGACTTCCCGCGCCAGGGTGCTTTTGCCCGCCTGGCGGGCGCCGGTGACGGCGACCACCGGAAACGTCGCCAGGGCCGTCTCGACTCGATGGCTCCGCCGTGCCCACCTCCTGTTCGAGGGTCTCGACCGCGACCTGGTTGAGGCTCTTGTGGCGCTCGCGGGCGAGACGCCGGAGCGCCTGATCGACCTCGGCCGGGACATTGCGGAGGGTGTACTGCTTCATGCCTGCACGGTAGGCGCTCTTGCGCCTGCACGTCAAGGTGGTCAACGCGCCGTGATCGGCGAGGGATCGATCATCCGACCGATGTGCTCGTCCAGTCCACGGTATCGAGGTCGCGCCAGGAAAGAAGCCGGCCGTGGCTCCGATCCTGGGATTCCGCGCCGCCGTAGACGACCATCCGATCCGCGATGGGCCGAGCGTCCGCTCCGGCGAGCGTCGCGGTGAGGCGCCCGATGGCGGCGAACTGCTTGCCGGACGGGGTCTGCGCCGACTTGACCTCGACCAGTACCAGGTCGTTCCCGCGCTCGATCACGAGATCGACCTCCAGGCGGTCGCGGTCGCGGTAGAAGGAGAGCCGCGGCCGGCGGCCGCGGTGGAGGTGGGCCTTGGCGATCTCGGCGACGACCCAGGTCTCGAACAGGGCTCCCCGCAGCGGGTGGGTCGCGAGCTGGCGTGGGTTCTCGATGTTGAGGAGGTTCGCCGCCAGTCCGACGTCGTAGAAGTAGAGCTTGGGCGTTTTGATCAGCCGCTTGCCCAGGTTGGCGAAGAACGGAGGCAGGCGGAAGACGATGTAGGTCGCCTCCAGCACCGAGAGCCACGAACGCGCGGTGGGCGGCGTGATGCCGCAGTCGCTCGCCAGCGACGTGAGGTTGAGGAGCTGGCCGGTGCGGCTCGCGCACAGGCGGAGGAAGGTCTGGAACAGCAGGAGATCGCCGACCTTGACGAGCTGCCGCACGTCGCGCTCGACGTAGGTCGCGGTGTAGTCGGCGAGCCACTCGTGAGCCGGGAGACCGCGCTCGTAGATGCGCGGGTAGCCGCCCTGCCAGAGCAGGGTGTCGAGGTCGGTGGGCGGAGCCGGGAACCGGCGGATCTCCTCGAGCGACAGCGGCAGCAGCTCGGTGAGGGTCGTGCGCCCGGCGAGCGACTGGGTCAGCGCGTCGATGAGCGCCAGGTTCTGGGACCCGGTGAGCACGAAGCGGCCGGGGCGCGGTTCCTCGTCGACCAAGCCCTGGAGGTAGGAAAAGAGGTGCGGCACCCGCTGGACCTCGTCGATCACGGCGCCCGCTCCGTAGCGGGCCAGGAACGCGACCGGGTCGTCCTGGGCGAACTCCCGGTTCGCAGGGTTCTCCAGCGAGACGTAGGCGTGGTCGGGGAAGGCCATCCGGCTGAGCGTGGTCTTGCCCGACTGCCGCGGCCCGGTCAGGGTGAGCACCGGGTAGCGCGTCGCGAGGTCGAGGAGCCGGGGCTGGAGGAGGCGCTCGATCACGCGGCCAGGCTAGCAGGTGGGCTAATCGAAAGTCCAGTTTTCGATTAGCCCACTTTGGGCGGCATCGCGGACGGGCGGGGCCGGCGGCGGCTCGCCCCCTACTCGGGGCACGCCGCCCCGGTCTCGACCCACGCTCGGATCAGCTCACCGAGCCGCTCCTGCGTGCCCGGCGGCGGCTCGCGGTCGGCGCCGGGGGTCCAGGACCAGGCGATCAGGGCGTCGTGGGCCATGTGCTCGGCGATCTGGTCGAGGGTGCGGCGGCCGTTGCGCGCCGGGTCCTTGAGCTGCTCGCAAACCTCGCGGGTGGAGAAGCCCTCCCAGGCCATGGTGCGCGGGGCGAGGACCCAGTGCGGGGCGCCGGGGACGCGGCCGGGGTCGAAGTTCGCGTCCTGGTGGCAGGTGCCGCAGTGCATGCCGGCGACGCCGCGGCCGTAGGGGCCGCGCTGGACCGGCGGCTCGTGGGCGGCGCCGCGCTCGCCCTGGAGCGGATGGTCGCCGGCGGGATGGCAGTTGACGCAGCGGGGATGGAGCAGCACCCGGCTGGCCTCGGTGAAGAGAACGGCCGAGCGCTCGGCCTCGCCAGCGATGGCGGCGAAGGCGGACGCGGGGCGGAGATCGTCCGCGGCCGCATCGGTCGCGCCGGTCGCGGCGGCCCGGGCGGGGACCGCGGCCGCCCCGGTCGCGCCGGTC
>CAZNIX010000203.1:0-8404 GCA_964573125.1 uncultured Thermoanaerobaculia bacterium | reverse complement strand
GGGCCTGGCGGTCGGAGCCGCGCAGGGCGAGCGTGGCGCTGGCGACCGCGAGCGCCAGCCGGTCGCCGCCGTGCTCGGCGGCGGCGTGGTGCGGGCGGGCGGGCCGGGCGGGGTGGGTGGTCGGGGCGGGGGCGGTGGCGGTCACGGCGGTCTCGTTCATCGGTCGTTCTCCTCCATCAGGTCGGTGGTCGGGTCGCGTCATGCGTCCCGTCAGCTCTCCAGACGGAAAACCGGGCGCTCGATCTGACCGCCGCCGGCCATTCGCACAGATTCCTCCCTCTTGACAGAGAGCCAGAGTACTCTAGTATCTAGAGTGTAATGAGGGCGCTCGACGCCCCCCGTGGAACCGAGGAGGGACGACCATGCCGGAGATGACCAAGATCGAGGAAGACCTCGGCTACGTCCGCGCCGCCGTGAGCCGGATGGACCGCGGGTACGCGCCGGCCGCGATCTACTTCCTGTGGGCGGCGATCATCCTGGCCGGCTTCGCGCTGGTCGACCTCGCGCCGCGGGTGGTCGGCCTCTACTGGCTGGCGGCCGGGCCGGCGGGGTTCGCGCTCAGCATCTGGCTCGGCTGGCGCTCGGCGCGGCGGGCGGGGGAGGTCGACCGCGCCGAGAGCCGCCGCCACGCCCTCCACTGGTTCGGGCTGCTCGCCGCCGGCGGCCTGGCTGTCCTGCCCGTGGTCGCCGGGCGCATGGACTGGCACGGCTTCGCCGCGACCATGGTGCTGCTCTCGGCGCTCGCCTACTGGCTGGCCGGCGTCCACCACGACCGGGCGATGCGCGTGGTCGGTCCGCTGCTCGGGATCGGCTACGCCGTGGTCGTGCTGCTGCCCGGCCCGGTGTGGATCGTCACCGGTGTCCTGATCGCCGCCGCCCTCGCGGTCGCCGGCTGGTCGGCGCGGAGGGGGCGTGCCGCCGGAGCGCGGTGAGCCGCCGGCCGGCGCCGCCGGGCCGATCCCCGGCCGCGAGGTGCTCGCCGGGCTCGACAAGCTGCTCGAGCACCGGGTGCGCCTCGGGGTCGCGGTCCTGCTCTCGCGCGCCGATGCGCTCTCGTTCTCGCGCCTGCGCGCGCTGCTCGGCGAGACCGACGGCAACCTCGGCGCCAACCTCCGCCGCCTCGAGGACGCCGGCTACCTGGCGGTGACCAAGGAGTTCGTCGACCGCAAGCCGGTCTCCTGGTACGCGCTCACCGCCGCCGGCCGCGCCGCGCTCGCCGCCCACGTCCGGGCGCTCGAGCGGATCACGCGCGCGGCGGCGGTGGCGCCCGGCGAGGGCGCCGGCGGCGCCTGATCCACACCGATGTCCGTTCCGATCCGAAACTCCGACTGGAGGCGACGAATGAACCGCAACCCTGCGATCCATCCCGCGATGACTCTCTGCGTGGCGCTGGCGATCACTCTCGCGGCAGCAGCCACCGCCCCCGCCCGGCAACCCGCCGCCGCGCCGGAGGCCGCGCCGCCGGCCGCCCCCGACGCCGACCCGCTCGCCGAGCGGCGCGCCGCGATCGCCCGCCTCGGCCACTGGCCCGGCGAGTGGGAGGGCTCGGGCTGGGCGTTCACGCGCGCCGGACGCGGCGAGTTCACCATCCACGAGAGCGTCCAGCCCAAGCTCGGCGGCGTCGCTCTGCTCGTCCAGGGGCTCGGCACGTCGAAGCACCCGGAGAGCGGGGAGGAGACGGTCACCCACGACGCGCTCGCGGTGCTCACCTGGGACCCCGCCGGCGACCGCTACCTCTTCCGCCACTACACCGCGGACGGCCACGAGGGCGAGTCGGTGCTCGAGCCCTTCGGCGACGGCTGGCGCTGGGGCCTCCGCGATCCGCGCAGCGGGGTCGACGTCCGCTTCACGATCGAGCTGGGGGCCGACTCCTGGCACGAGGTCGGCGAGGTGTCGCGCGACGGCGGCGCGAGCTGGCAGCAGATGCTCGAGATGACGCTGCGCCGGGTCGGGAGCTGACCGCGCGCCGGCGCTCACCCCGGCCGCCACAGCCCGCGCAGGCAGCCGAGCGCCCCGGCGCCGAGCAGCCACGGCACCGCCGGTTGGCCCGGCTGGAGCGCGTAGAGCACCGTGCCGGCGACGACCAGGGCGCCGCCGACCACCGCCCAGACCAGCCGCCGGCCAACGGCCTCGAGCCGGTCGAGCCGCTGGAGCGCCTGGCGGCTGAAGCTCGCCTCGACGCCGAGGTCGCCGCGGTCGGCGTGCGCGACCAGCCGCTCGATCCGCTCGGGCAGGAGCGCCGCGATCCGCCCCTGCTTGCCCAGCTCTACCGCCCACTCGCCCGGGCTCTTGGTCAGCTCGCGCTCGGCCAGCCGGCGGGCGAACGGGATGGTCGCGGCCCAGGGGTCGAAGCTCGGATCGAGGCTGGTCGCGAGGCCGGAGAGCAGGCCGATCGCGCGCGCCACGAACAGCAGCTCGACCCGGACCTGGATCGGCATCTCGAACAGCAGGTCGCGGTAGCGGCGGAAGAAGTACTTCGCCTCGGCCATCGCGGTCTCGCGCAGGGCGCCGAGCGACACCCCCCAGAAGCGGTCGAGGACGTCCTCGTAGACCTCCTCGAAGCGGCGTAGATCGGCGCCGGGCAGGATGATCCCGGCGGCGCGCTCGGCGCGCACCATGCGCGCGGCGTCGCGGGTGCCGAGGCCGATCGCGTACTCGCGCACCGCGGCGCGCAGCCGCGGCGGGATGGTGGTGACCATCCCGAAATCGACGAACACGAGCTGGAACCGCCGGCCGCCGGCGCCGGCCTCGCCCTCTGCGGGCTCGGGCCCGAGCGGCTTGATGAACAGGTTGCCCGGGTGCGGGTCGGCGTGGACGAAGAAGTGGTCGAAGACCTGGCGCATGTAGGTGCGGTAGAGCACGCGCGCCACCTCGGCGCGGTCGACGCCGGCGGCCTCGAGCGCCGGCAGGTCGGAGATCTTGAGGTAGGCGACGTCCTCGAGGGTCAAGACGTGGCGCGCGCTCGCCGCCCAGAACACCTTCGGGATCAGCACCTTGGGGTCGGCGGCGAAGTTGGCGGCGAAGGTCTCGGCGTTCTCGCCCTCGGCGACGAGGTCGAGCTCGCGCCGGGTGGTGGTCGCGAACTCGTCGTAGAGCAGCGCGAAGTCGACCCGCCGGCGGAGCTTCTTCCAGCGCCCGAGCAGGCGGGTGGCGAGGCGGACCGCGGCGAGGTCGGTCTCGACCAGCACCTCGATCCCCGGCCGCAGCACCTTGACCACCACCTGCCGACCGCCGTCCTCCTGACCGGCGGCCAGGCGCGCGCGGTGGACCTGGGCGAGCGAGGCGGCGCCCATCGCCTCGGCCTCGAGCCACGCGAACAGCTCGTCGGCGGGGCGGCCGAAATCGGCCTCGATGCGGTCGACCACAGCCGCGAACTCGACCGGCGGCACGGTGTCCTGGAGGTCGGCCAGCTCCCGGACGATCTCGCGCGGCAGGATGTCGACGCGGGCGGAGAGGAACTGGCCGAGCTTGATCAGCACCCCGCCCATGTCGACCGCCAGCCCGCGATAGCGTCGCGCCACCCGCCGCCAGCGCGGCAGCGGCGGGCTGCGCGCCCAGGCGAGCGCCCGGTGGCTGAGCAGCAGGTCGTGCCAGAAGGCCTGGAGCAGGGTGCGGAAGACGAACCGGCGCAGCTTGCGGTAGCGCCGGAAGTCGATGCCCGGGCGCGGACCGGCGGCGGCGGCGGGTGCGGGCGGCGCCGCCGCGTCGGACGCGGCCCCGCCGGACCGGGGGCGGGAGTCAGGCGGCGCGCTCACGGCGGGGGATATGTACCATAGGCTGCCGTCCGCCGACCGCCCCACGCCGCCCGATGATCGCCGACCTCCTCGCCGACCCCGAGTTCTGGAAGCACGCGAGCATCCCGGTGGTCGCCGGCCTGGTCGGCTGGTTCACCAACTGGGTGGCGATCGTGATGACCTTCCACCCGCTGCGCCGGGTCGGCCGGCCGCCGCTTTTCGGCTGGCACGGGATCATCCCCTCGAAGGCGGAGAAGATGGCGGGCACGTTCGTCGACTCGACGATGTCGCGGCTGGGCACGGTCGCCGAGCTGTTCGAGCAGATCGAGCCCGAGCGCATCGCCGCCCACGCCGCCGGCTGGGTCGAGCCGCGGATGGCGGACTACACCGACGAGCTGATGCGCGCGCGCGACGCCGTGTTGTGGGAGAACCTCCCCGAGCTGGTCAAGGACGGCATCCGCGCCCGCGCCCGCCGGCGGCTGCCGAAGCTCGTGCGCGGCGCGGTCGAGGAGATCGGCCGCCGCATCGAGGAGCTGCTCGATTTCCGGCACATGATCGTCGGCCGGCTGGTCGGCGACCCGGCGCTGCTCAACCGGCTGTTCCTCGACAGCGGCGCGCGCGAGTTCCGGTTCATCGTCCGGTCGGGCCTGTACTTCGGGTTCCTGTTCGGGCTCGTCCAGCTCGCGGTGTGGATCGCCTACCCGGCGCCCTGGGTGCTGCCGGCGTTCGGCGCCGCGGTCGGCTGGGCGACCAACTGGATCGCGCTCAACCTGATCTTCCGGCCGCTGCACCCCAGAAAGCTCGGCCCGTTCACCCTCCACGGGCTGTTCCTGCGCCGGCAGCGCGAGGTCGCGGCGGTGTGGTGCCGGATCGTCACCCGCGAGATCCTGACCGTGCGCCGGATCATCCGGGCGCTGCTCGAGGGGCCGCGCTCGGCGCGCGTCGAGGAGGTGATCCGCCGCCACCTGCGGCCGCTGGTCGACGAGTCGGTCGACGTCCTGCGCCCGGTAGCGCAGGTGGCGGTCGGCCTCGAGGGCTACGCCGGGCTGCGCGAGACGGTGGGCGAGAAGGCGGTCGCGGTCTCGGCCGAGCCGTTCGACGACCCGTTCTTCAACGAGGCGCGCGCGCGCCGTGTCGAGCGCCTCCTGCGCGAGCGCATGGAGGCGCTCCCCTCCGAGGAGTTCCAGGACCTGCTTCGCCCCTGCTTCCAGGAGGACGAGATGAAGCTGATCGTCCTCGGCGGCGTCCTCGGCCTCCTCGCCGGCCTGGCCCAGCTCTTCCTGGTCTTCCGCTGACCCCTCTACGGCCTGCCGTCGTCGCAGAACTTGACGCTGTCCTCGCAGGCGCCGAAGCCGAACGCGGTGCCGATGGTCACCTTGACGAGGCCGATCGCGGTGGTCACGCCGTCGTCGACCTGGAACTGGAAGTCGACCAGGCCGGTGAAGCCCTCGGCGGGCTGGTAGCGCACGAGGTCCGTGGGCAGCTCCGCCGGCACCTCGACGATCGCGTTCTCGAAGGCGTCGAACAGCGTGCCGAACGCGGGCAGGCTGACGATCCGGAAGGTCAGCGGCGGCGCGGTCACCCCCGGCGTGGTGAGCGCGAGCTGCGGGTGGAGGAAGTCGTCGAGGTTGCCGCTCGCGGTGGTGTAGACCTGGAGGCCGCGCTGCGAGCCCGAGCCGGCCAGCTCCTCGTCGACCCGGCCCTGGACCGAGAAGAAGGCGCGGTCGGCGGAGATGGCGCCGAGCAAGAGCTCCTTGACGTCGAAGCTGAACGTCCCCTCGGTGCCGGTCGGCCCCGCCGGCACCGGCATCACCACGCCGGGGATCGCCGCCGCCGGCGCTTCGAAATCGCCGTCGGTCAGCAGGCCGTCCTGGTCCTCGGTGCCGGCGAAGAACAGGGTGTCGAGCGCGTCGACCGTCCCCTTCGAGGTGCGCAGCAGCACCTCGGCGGTCACCAGGTCGTCGGCCAGGCCGGCGAGGCCGCTGATGTCCCACTCGATCTGCATCCGGACCACGCCGTTCGACCCGGCGCCGCCGCTCAAGTCGACCCCGGCCGCCATCAGCACCGGCGTCGGGCCGGGCAGCGCGTTGTGGTTGTCGCCGAAGCCGTTGCCGTCGGCGTCGGCGACGTTGCCCGCGATCTCGCTGCCGTCGAGGAACGCCGCGCGGCCGATCACCACCCGCACGCCGCCTGCGGCCGGCTCGGTGCCGGGGACGCCGGGCGAGCCGGTGAGCGTGATCTCGACCGGCTCGTCGACCGGGGTGGTCACCTCCTGGTCGTCGGCGGTCGCCTGCGGCTCGACGACGGCGATCGTCACCTCGGCCTGGTCGCACACCTCGTCGCCGGCGATCGTGCCACAGGCCTCGAAGGTGAACGCGTCGGCGGGCGGGCTGACGAAGCCGGCGTCGGGGGTGTAGACGACCTCGGCGCGGCGCTGCGGCACCTCCTCGCCCGGCGCCACCGGGCCCAGCTCGCCGTGCTCGGGGAAGGCGACGATCGTGAACTCGACCGGGGTGTCGCCGTCCGCGCCCACGCCATCGCACAGCCCGTCGCACGGCGCGTCGGCCTCGAGCACGAGCGTGATCGGGGTGCCGGTCGAGGTCGT
Organism: uncultured Thermoanaerobaculia bacterium; assembly: GCA_964573125.1. GTDB lineage: Bacteria > Acidobacteriota > Thermoanaerobaculia > Multivoradales > JBCCEF01 > CAVSQV01. The sequence continues at coordinate 2,065 of CAZNIX010000203.1, read as the reverse complement.
CGCCGCGCCGCCGTGCGCGATCACCGTCGTCACCGGCAACGGGGGCGGCGTCGGGTCGCCGGGCGGGTTGATCGACACCACCGCCTGGCCGAAGCCGCCGGCGGGGTCGGCGACCTGGAACGTGAACGCGTCCTCGACGTCGTCGCCGCCGTCCGGCGTGTAGGTCACGGTCGCCGAGGTCACGGCTCCGGCCTGCTCTTCGCAGCTTTCGGCCGGGAACTCCGGGCAGTCGCCGTCGACCGTGCACGCGGCGCCGGTGACCGAGCAGCGCAGGACCGGCGGCGGCACGACCGGGTCGATCGCCGACAGCATCCCCGCCTCCGGCGGGCTGACGATCGAGAAGGTCAAGCTGTCGCCGTCGGGGTCGCTGCCGGTGAGCAGGATGTCGATCGGGTCCGGGCCGGCGGTGAGCACGGTCTGCGGGTGCGCCACCGGCGGCCGGTTGGCGAACGCGCTCGCGAGCGCGACCTGGGCGCCGATGCCGAGGTCGACGTCGCGGGCGAGGAAGGCGCCGGTCGAGTGCGAGTTCTGGCGCAGCCAGAGCGTGCCGTTGGGGACGTAGAAGTTGGCGTGGACCTCGGCGCCGATGCCGACCTTCGCCGCCTTCGGCGTCGCCCCCAGGTTGCCGTTCGCGCCGTTGACGCCGGCGACGTAGAAGACGACGTCCGCGGCGCCGATCCCCGAGCCCGCGGCGGGCCCGGCGAACGAGCCCTGGTCGATCGACAGCTTGCCCTCGACGCGGACCTCGGACGGCGCCTGGAAGCGCAGCGCGGTCGTGAGGCCGAAGTCGATCTCGCGCACGTTGTAGACGCCGCCGCTGAACGTGACGACGCCGTTCTGGTTGACGTCGATCGTGCCGTAGTCGCCGGGCGGCAGGGTCGCCGACCCGCCCGCGGCGACGAACACGTCCGGGGCGTCGGGGCGCGGCGCCGCCTCGACGAACGGCGGCAGGAACCCGAACACCGGCAGCGCCAGCGGCTGGCAGGTGACGCTCCCGGTGCCGTCGTCGAGGTCGTTGCAGAAGACCTCGCCGCCGACCTGGGCGCCGGACTTGACCTTGATGCGGTCGGCCTTGACCGCCCATCCGGCGGGGGTGGCGGCGCCGATGCCGATCGTCAGCTCGCGATTGGAGGAAAGGGTCGGGCCGGGGCTCGCGTCGTTGACCACGACGTCGCCGCTCGCGACGGCGGAGTTCTGCTCGAGGAAGGCGCTGTTGGTGGCGAAGATCACCACCCGGTCGAAGCCCTCCGGCGCGCCGGGCGCGGCGTCCGGCCGGGCGCTGGGGACCCACAGGAACATCGCCAGGACGGCGAGCGGAAGATGCCGGAGAAGACGGGAGATCGAAGAGCGAAGCATGACGGCCCTCCCCTCGTTGGCGCGCGGTGAGTATCGGAGCTGATATGCCGGCCCGAGTATAGCCCTTCGCGGGGCGGCGTCAACTGCCGGCCCCGGCCTCGGGGCGGCTCGGCGACGGTTCCCCGGGGGGGGACGGGCGAGCCGCGGAGGCCCGGCAGGCGGCGGGGCCTCGGCGCCGGCCCCCGTCCGACTTGGGCCGCCGGGGCGGGCGCGGTTACACTGCGCCCGGGAGCTTACCGCCCATGATCGCCGACCTCGTCCTCGCCGCCGTCACCGCCGTCCTCGCCAGCGCCTGCACCCTCGCCGCCGCCTGGTGGCTGTGGGAGCGGCGCCTGCGCCGGCGCCTGGAAGCCCGACTCGAGGTGATCCGCGAGGAGCTGGGGGAAACCATCCGCCAGCGGGTGCGCCAGGGGATCCTCGACGGCATCGCCGCGATCGACACCGGCGAGCTGCTGCGCAACACCCAGCGGGGTCTCGCCGACGTCGCGGCCGAGCTGGTGCGCGGCGGGCTCTCGTCGCTGCTCGGCGGCGGGCGGTCCGAGCGGCGGCCGAGCCGCGAGGAAGAGCCCGGCCAGCCGTGACCGTTCCCGGCCGCCCTTCAGAGCTTGTGAAGCAACCACTTCCAGGGGCCGGCCCGGTCCTGCCGTGGCCGACCGGCTCGCCCCCGTGCCCCGAAGGGGCGCGCGGCGGCGCGCAGCGCCGCCGAGAC
>CAZNIX010000202.1:0-8404 GCA_964573125.1 uncultured Thermoanaerobaculia bacterium | reverse complement strand
GAGCCCGAGCGCGGCGGCGGCGGCCACCGCCGCCGGCCGCCGCCCTCGCCGTGGCGCCGCCACGGTCACTCCCCCTCGGCCAGGTCGGCCGTCGGCACCGGCTCTTCCTCGGTCGGGGTGGGGAAGAAGCCGACCCGCATCAGCCCCCACAGCCCGCCGTCGAGGTGGAAGCCGCCGACGTCGCGGTAGAGGTAGTCGCCGCGGACCTTGTTCTTGCCCCCGGCGCCGTTGCGCAGCAGGGCGTCGAAGTGGCTCGACGGGCCGATCCCCATCTGCGCCCCCTGGAAGAGCGAGTACGCGCTCTCGCCCAGCCGGGTCGAGTTCAGCCGGTAGGGCTGCCGCTCCCAGGCGTGGCCGTGGAGCGTCCACACGTTGTTGCGCTGGTTGCCGCCCGCGTGGACCAGCCGGAAGCGGACCGGGGTCCCGGGGGCGGCGAGGAACACCGGGGTCTCGGGGAAGCCTCCGACCTGGACGTTGTTCAGCGCCTTGGTGAAGTCCTGCTCCCGGGTCAGGCTGAGCGGGGTGTCCGGCCGGAAGCCCATGCGGAACCACATCGGCTCGGTGCGGTAGTTGAACCCCTTCTGGCCCGAGTCCTCGGCGTCCTCGGTCTCGGCGAGGTTGGGGACCGCGTCGAAATCGAAGGGATCGCTGCCGCAGCCGTCGCAGCGCAGGTTGACGAAGTTCTGGAACAGCAGCACGAACTCGTTGAACGTCGACACCCCCGTCGCGCTGACCTTGGCGGCGGCGCGGGTGGTCGACAGCTCGGTCCAGGTCGCGCTCGGCGGCTCGATGATCAGAGCCCCCATCGCCCCCTTCGCGACCTGCTTGACGCGGTCGGCCGGCATCAGCCCGGTGGCGCCGAACTCGATCGGAGTCAGCCGCAGCGTGCCGTCGTTTCTGACGAAGACGTCGCCGGCGTACCAGTGGAAGGTCTTGGTGTCGCCGGGGTTGACGGTCTGGATCGGGTTGACGCCGACGTTGTTGCCGTCGCTCTCGCTGACGTCGTAGAAGACGAGCTGCGGGTGCAGGCCGGCCTTGCGCGACGGCTGGATCTGGTTGTTGTTGAAGTCGTCGATCAGCATCGGCAGGGTGGCGAACCCGGCCTTGTCCGGCATCGGCGCCGGCGCCGCGGGCAGGTCGTTGTGCAGCGTGATGTTGATGCACTCGCCGGAGCGCGCGCGGATGATCAACGGCTCGATCGGCCGTCCCGGCAGGAGCTTGCCGTCGGCGCCGACGTCGCCGGCGCGGACGAAGAGGATCGCGGTCGGGTCGTGCAGCGGCCCGAACCCGTCCACCCCCTCGCGGCGGTTGTAGATCAGGGTGCCGCACCCGGACGTGGGGCACGGCGTTCCCGGCAGCGGTGGCAGGAGCCTCTGCGCGGTGGTGGCGATGACGCTGTAGTTGCGGGCCGGCGCCAACACCGGGCAGACGCCGGTCGCGTCGATCCTGTCCTCCTCGCCGGGGACCAGCGTGCGGCCTCCCCCCGGGTTGCTCGGCAGAGTCTCGAGCGGCGCCAGCGTCGGCCCGCCGGCGGCGCGGGTGGCGTCCGGGTCGACCGGATCGAAGTTCTCGAGCCCGAACGGTCCGCGGAAGACGCGGAGGATGCCCCAGATGCCGTTCCACAGGTCGTCGGTCGAGGCCCCCGCCGTCCACAGGTAGTCGACCGCGCGGCGCTCGGGGTTCCCCAGGAGCTGGGGCAGCTCGAACTCGAAGTGCTCGGAGATCCCCATCATCTGGCTGTTGCGGTAGCCGGAGTCGGGCTCCGAGGGCTCGAACAGCCACTTCTGGCCGTTGACCGAGAAGTTGTGCCCCTCCTCGGTGGCGCCGACCAGGATGCGGATCTGCACCCGGTCCTTCTCGAACGCCTGCATCAGCGGCGTGAACGGGTCGCGCGGGCCGACCCGGGGGGTGAGCGGGGGATAGAACGTCGGCTGCACGTCGAGCCGGTCGTCGGCCCGGTTCACGCGCGAGGAGAACGCGAGCGCGAGGTCACCGGCGCCGTCGGGATCGGCCTGGCCGCCGGTCGCGGGGTCGAACACCCGCAGCGCCACCGGCTCGTTGCGGTAGTTGGCCACCATGGTGCCGACGTCGTCGGCGGAGATCATCTCCGGGCACGGCGGCAGCGGGTGGCGGGCGGTGGTCTCGCCCTGGACCGGGCAACGCTCGGGCCGCTCGACCAGGAACGGCAGCCCCTTCTCCATCCGGCCCGGCGGGTTGATCGCGTTCTCCGGATCGGGGAAGTGGATCGCGTCCTCGTCGTAGGCGAGCTGGAAGTCGGCGAACTCCATCAGGAACTCGCGGAAGCTCTCCTCCGGATTGGGGGTGTGGATGTCCGCCCGCCACGAGGTCGGGCCGCCGTCGAAGCGGCCGCCGAGCGGGGTGCCGTCGTCCTGGTTGTGCCAGGTCGAGCCCTCGGGCTCGATCACCAGGCCGGCGTAGAGGCCGGCCTGCTGGTGGGTCGAGGGGCCGAAGTGGTCGTGGGTGAAGACGGTGCGCAGCGTGCGGTCCTCGCCGAAGTTGTTGAGCACGTCGTCGGCGAACCAGCGCTGCACGGTGGTCTGGGCGCCGAGCCAGTCGGGGATGCCGTCGCCGTCCTCGTCCGGCCCGCCGTCCGGCCAGTGCGGATGGAACTCGGGTTCGAGCAAGTGGCGCACGCCGTCGAGGCCGACCAGGCCGCCCAGCTCGTTGATCGCCTCGATGCGCTCGCGCACCTCCTCCGGGCTGAACGTGCCGTCCTCGTAGTTCCAGCCGTTGCCGGCGCCGTCGGAGGCGGTGACGTCGAACTTCACGAGGTGGATGTGCTGGCCGAGGATGTCGGTCGGCGTGCGCACCTGGAAGTCGTCGAGGTCGTACTCGTTGGGCACCAGGTTGGTCAGGTGGTACTCGATGCAGTGGTCGGTGTTGGCGCGGAAGAACAGCGGCTCGGGCGGCCGGTCGCCCTCGAGGGTGGGGAGGACGTCGGCGACCAGGGTCGCGATCCGCTGCTGCGGGAAGTGCCAGCCGACCTTGTTGAAGATGACGTCGAGCTGGATGTCGGCGGCCGAGTAGAACAGCGGCTCGCCGATCGCGTTGCCGAAATCGTCGATGCACGGATCGGCGAACGGCGCGCCCTGCTGCGGGGGCAGGCCGTTGACGGTGAAGCGGACGCGCGGTCCGGTGGGGACGATCTCGCCGTCACAGGTGTTCGACGGCGTGCAGGTCGGCTTGAAGCGGTCGGCGTGGTAGGCCATCGCCGCGCGCTCGACCTCGGTGCCCTCCTCGGGGAGCTGGAAAGCGTCGGCCTCGAGCAGCACCTTCGAGAAATCGAGCCGGGTCTCCACGCTCTCGGCCAGGCCGTCCTGGATCAGGTGCCGCGGCAGGCCGCCGTCGAGCGGCGGGATCTCGGCCGAGCCGTCGAGGGTGGTGGCGAAGTCGAGCGGCGGGTGCGGCGGCCGGTGGCCGGCGATGGCGGGGATGAAGAACGGGTAGCCCGGGTTGCCGGTCTCGTCCGGGTCGGGGAAGACGATCTGCCCGTCCTCGATCGCCACCTGCCGCTCGGGCAGCGGCGCCAGCGGCAGGCCGGGGATCGGCACCACCGCCGGGATCGGCACGCCGGCGGCGATCTCGCCGTCGGGCAGCGCCCGGGTGCCCGGCGCCGGTCGCCCGTCGACCAGCGGCGTCCCCCACTCGAAGACGTCGTGCACCCGCCACAGCGCCCACATGCCCATCGCGAAATGGGGGTAGAAGTGGCAGTGGAAGATCGAGTCGCCGACCGCCTGGTTGCGGTTGCCGGCGCCGTTGTAGACCATCTCGAGCAGGAAGTCCGAGCCCGGCCCGAGCGCCTGGCTGTCGAGGTAGCTCGACTCGTCGCTGTCGCCCGCCCACAGCCACTGGTGGGTGTGCTGGTGGTGGATGTGGTGTTCCTTGCTGCCGCCGTGGGCGATGCGGAACTTCACGTGGTCGCGGATGTAGCTGGGGTAGAAGTTGGCGGTGTCGTCGGGGAAGAAGACCCGGGTCGCCTTGGGGCCGACCTCGGGGTCGCACGGCACCTCGCCGTTCTCGGCCCAGTGTTTGAGGTGGTCGACCTTGTCCTCGAAGCCCGGCTCCTGGCGCACCCGGTTGGGATCGTCGGTGGTCACCATGCACGGCACGTTGGCCGGCACGTCGACCACCTCGGCGGGGTCGCCGACGGTCCACGAGGAGAGGAAGAACTCCTCGTACTTGCACTCGACGCAGTCGTGCATCGGACCGACCAGGAAGCGGTTGGCGAGGATCTCGGCGCCGATGCCGCCGGTGCCGTAGTTGATCGCGAACGCGTCGCGCACGCTGTGCGTGGGGTGAGCGAAGATCGGGTCCTCGAAGATCGGGAACGCCTGCACGGCGCCGATCTCGTCGTGATACATGATGACGAACTCGCGGAACGGCTGGTCGCGGTCGGGCAGCACCCGGTTCTTCGGATAGGTGCCGGTCGGGAAGCGGCCGAACGGCGGCACGTCCGGGTCGGAGCCGACGACGATCGCGCGCAGGTCGCCGTGGACGATCCGGTTCTCGAGGTCGAGCATGCGCAGCACGAAAGTGCCGGCGAACGGGTGCCCGGGCGGGAACTTGGCGTCGTAGTCGAGGTAGGGGTGGCCGGATTCGGTGAGCAGCAGGTGGCCGTCGGGTCCGCGCCGGGTGGCGTAGTCGAGATCCTCGCGGCTGACCTGGCTGCGGTACCACCACGAGCCGGCCGGCTCGACCGCGACCAGGCCGAACAGCCCGGGGTTGACCTGGCCGCCGTCGCCCTCGCCGCCGGTCATCGCGCCGCCGCTCGCGAACACGTACTCCCCTTCGCGGTCGGCGCGGTAGGTGTAGAGCGCGCTGTCGCCGGGCTCGACCAGGCCGCCGATCGGCGGGATCGAGCCGACGTCGGTGCCGTCGTCCTTGATGTTGTTGACCAGCTCGAGGCCGATCACGTGCACCGAGGCGGTGCGGGTGTGCGGCTGCTCCTCGTCCTGCGGCACGAAATCGAGCAGGTTCTGGAAGGAGATCTGCAGGCAGTCGCCGACTCCCATGCGGAGCACCAGCGGCCGCGGCCGCTTGCCCTCGCGGAGCACGACCTGCCCGGGGAGCAGCGGGCCGCTGCCGCTGATCGGCACGACGTCGCGGCGCAGGGCGTAGATCATCCCCTGCGGCTGGACCGCGCCGAGGCGGTTCCAGAAGAAGACCTGGTCGAGCGCGACCACGTCGGCCTTGATCGTGCGCGCGCACTGGGCGACGGCGGGCGCCGGCTGGGCCAGCGCGGCGAAAGCGATCGCGAGGACGGCGGATGCCGTGAGGAAGTGGCGCTTCATGGCGGGCCTCCCTGGTTCGAACGGGACGACCCGCTGCGAGGCCCCGGCGGCGGACGACCGCGCCGGCGGCCCGGGCTGCAGGGGGAGGCGACCTCCGACCCGCCCCCCCCCGGTGCGGGCCGAACCGTTCTGTCATCTCCGGTTCACGAGCAGCGATAGCACAGGGCAATAGATGTGTATAGCCACGACTCAAAACTTCGATAGATCAAAATTCTGCTTTTTAATAATCCAGATGAGAAAAAGGGAGAAGTGATCGATAGTTAGCCCCGGCGCGACCGCCCGGCGGTCGGTGGCGACGATTTTCGCGGCGGGCGCGCGCGCCGGGGCCCGGCGGGGGCGGCGGGGGGGCGGGCCCCCCTCAATACGCGTTGTGGTGGCGGAGGCCGTGCCGGAGGGTCATCCAGAGGATCTTGAGATCGAGCAGCAAGCTCCAGTTCTCGATGTAATAGAGGTCGTACTGGAGGCGCTTTTTGACCGAGGTGTTGCCGCGCCAGCCGTGGACCTGCGCCCAGCCGGTGATGCCGGCCTTGACCCGGTGGCGGATCATGTACTGCGGCAGCTTGTGGCGGAACTCGTGGACGAAGGCCGGGCGCTCGGGGCGCGGGCCGACGATCGACATGTCGCCCCGGAGCACGTTCCAGAGCTGCGGCAGCTCGTCGAGCGACCAGCGGCGCAGCCACTCGCCGACCGGCGTGCGCCGCGGGTCGTCGCGCACCGCCCACACCGGGCCGCTCGAGGACTCGGCGTCGACCCGCATCGAGCGGAGCTTGACGATCAGGAACGGCCGGCCGTCGAGCCCCATCCGCTCCTGGCGGTAGAAGATCGGCCCGCGGTCGCCGAGCCAGATGGCGAGCGCGACGAAGGGGAGAAACGGCAGCAGCAGCGCGAGGCCGGCGGCGGCGAGGCCGACGTCCATCGCGCGCTTGACCATGCTGCCCCAGCCGGTGAGCGGCACCTGCGAGAGGTTGATCACCGGCGTGCCGTCGACGTCCTCGACCACCGCCGACAGCGTCGCGTACTGGAGCAGGTCGGGGACCAGCCGGATTTCGACGCACTCGCGCCCCATCCGCTGCACGATGCGCAGGATCCGGCGGTGGGCATCGAGCGGCAGGGCGATGAACACCTGGTCGATCCGGCGCTCGGCGAGCACGCGGTCGACGTCGCCCAAGGTGCCGATCACCGGCACCCCTTCGAAGCGGCCGCCCTGCTTGCCCGGGTCGTCGTCGAGGTAGCCGACGACCTCGAACCCGAGCTCACGGTGGGCGACCAGCTTGCCCGCGATCTCGCGCCCGAGCGCGCCGGCGCCGACGACCAGGATGCGCTGGAGGTTCTCGCCCTTGAGCCGGCGCCGCCGCAGCTCGGCGCGGATCGCCATCCGCGCCGCCGCCACCAGGGCGAGATCGGTGGCCGCGAAGAGCGCCAGGAACGGCCGGCTGTAGGTGAAGTACTCGACGCTCCCGGGCGCCGCCGGCGGCCGGTACCAGGCGAGGAAGCCGGAGAGCAGCAGGCCGGCGACGATCACCGCCATCGCCACGCTCAGCACCTCGTCGACCCGGCTGCGGCCGCGCCGGAGCTGGTAGAGGCCGTGGAAGTAGAAGACGATCGGCCACACCGCCAGGATCACCGGCAGGAGCGCCAGGTAGCGGCCGAACTCGGGCTCGGTCTTGGTCAGCGGCACCACCTGGAGCTCGAAGCGGAGCGCCCAGGCGGCGAAGAACGCGGCCACCGTCGCCCCGAGGTCGCCGGCGAGGTAGAGCGCGGAGGTGATGCGGTGGCGGTGCCGGATCAAGTCGCGGATCCCTCTCCCAAGTCAGGGCGCTCCCTGGCCGGGGGCCCGCTCGGCGAGCAGCGTGCGGAATCGATCGATGAAGTGAGCGCTGGAAAAACCCTCCGCCCGGCCGCGAAGGTCGCCCGTATTCCAGCGGATCTGGGCGCACTTGTCAATCGCGGCGGCGAGCGCGGCGGCCTGGGCCCCGGGCTCGCGAGGGTCTTCGCACAGCACCCCGTGCACCCCGTCCTCGACGACGTCGAGCACGCCGCCGCGCCCGAGCGCGACCACCGGGGTGGCGCACGCGAGCGCCTCGACCGCCGCGATGCCGAAGTCCTCGACCCCGGGCTGGAGCAGGAAGCGGGCGCCCCGGAGCTGGTCGCGCAGCGCGGCGCGATCGAGGCGGCCGAGCAGATGCGCGCCCCGCCCGGTCAGCCACCTGAGGCGCTTCCGTTCCGGCCCGTCGCCGACGATCCGCAGCTCGATCCCGGCGCGGGCGCAGGCGTCGATCGCCACCTCGAGCTTCTTGTAGGGGGCGAGCGCCGCGACCGCCAGGCAGTAGTCGCCGGCGGCCGCCCGGTCGCCGGCGGCCTCGCCGGGGGTGAAGAACTCGACGTCGACCGGCGGCGGGATCACCTCCGCTGGCCGGCGGTAACAGCGCTCGATCCGGCTCGCCACGAACCGAGAGTTGGCGATGAAGAGGTCGACCCGCGCGGCCGAGGCGACGTCCCAGGCGCGCAGGGCGGTGAGCGCGAGGCCGCGCAGCCGGGCGGCGGCACCGCGCCGCCGTGGGAAGTAGGCGTGCTCCTGGTCCCAGGCGTAGCGCATCGGGGTGTGGCAATAGCAGACGTGGAAGGCCCCGGGCGCCGGGATCGCCCCCTTGGCCACCGCGTGGCTCGACGAGATCACCATGTCGTAGCCGCCGAGGTCGAAGTCCTCGATCGCGGCGGGGAAGAGCGGCAGGTAGCGGCGGTAGTGCCGGCGCGCCCCGGGCCAGCGCTGGAGGAAGCTGGTCAGGATCGGGTGCCCCTCGAGCGCCGGGCTGACGCGGCCCGGGAAGTGGAACAGGGTGTAGATCGGTGCCCCGGGGTAGAGCCCGGCGATCGCTTCGAGCACCCGCTCGCCGCCGCGCATGCCGGTCAGCCAGTCGTGGACCAGCGCCACCATCGGCATGCGGGCGGTCGCGGGGTGACCGGTCGAGCCGGCCGGGCCGGCGGCGGGGCTCACCGCCTCCGCCTCCGGCCAGTGCCGAGCGGCGGGCGCAGGCGCTGGGTCTCGCCCAGCGGCGAGGGCTCGCGCCGCTCCCCGGCGGCGGCCGGGGTCG
>CAZNIX010000201.1:261-8409 GCA_964573125.1 uncultured Thermoanaerobaculia bacterium | reverse complement strand
CGACGCCGGCCGCCGCGGCCCGATCGAGCTGACCGTCGAGCGCGCCCCGGGCGGCCTCGAGCTGGCGGTCGCCGACCGCGGCCCGGGCGTGCCGGCGGCGGTGCGCGAGCGCCTGTTCCACCCCTTCGCCACCGGCCGCCCGGACGGCGTCGGCCTCGGGCTCGCGCTCACCCACCGGATCGCCACCCTGCACGGCGGCTCGGTGCGGCTGGAGGACCGCGCCGGCGGCGGCACCCGCGCCGTGCTCGCCCTGCCGTCTGGCAATCCTGCTACCGAAGGTAACAACCAGACTGCGGGCACCGTCCCCGCCGGTCGCCGGTAGCAGCGCGGTAAGCGATTGAGGCCACGAGAGTTATGTCCTTCATCGAGCGAGCGCCGGCAACTGGTATCGTCGTTGCTGGACGAGGGAGGTGACATGCGAGCTCAAGACGCAGGGAGGACGAGGGGTTTCACCCTCGTCGAGCTGTTGGTGATCGTGGGGATCGTCGCCATCCTGGCGCTCTTCACCTTCCCGGCGCTGCACAAGCTGATCCTCCGCAACCGCCTCCAGGGGTACGCCACCGAGGTCGCCGGGTTGATGCAGCGGGCGCGGCTGGAGGCGGTGAAGCGCAGCGTGCCCGCCGTGGTGCGGCTCGACTTCGCCACCGACGAGGTGGTGGTCTTCGTCGACGTCGTCCCCGACGGCGCGTTCGTTCCCGACTCCTCGGTGCCGCCGGGCGAGGCGGACTTCGAGCTGGTCCGCAGGCGGCGTCCCGCGGCGGTCGTCTTCGCCGGACCGGACGATGGCGCGGAGGGGGCCGACACGGTGAACGGCTTCACCGTCAACCCGGAGGACGCCTCGCTCCCGCGCCAGGCGGTGTTCGACCCCGACGGCTCGATCGACACTCCGGGCGGGTTCCGCTTCGCCGACCCGAAGGGCAACTTCCTCGAGGTGCGGGTGGCGCCCCAGGCGACCGCCCGCATCGAGCTGCTCAAGCACGATCCCGCGTTCACGAATCCCGACGATCCCGACGACCACTGGCGCGCGCAGCGGGAGGGTGGGAGTGCGTGGCAGTGGAACATGTGAGCGGGGCCTGAGGAGACCGCGGACGATGGACACCCGGAGGCATGCGATGACCCCGACGACCCCGACGTTCGATCTCGCAACCGCTCACGGTGAGCGCGGGATGAGCCTGGTCGAAGCCCTGATCGCGATGGCGCTCCTGCTGCTGGTGGCGATCGGGATCCTGCCCTTGTTCACCCGCGCGATGGTCAACAACGTGGCCGGCAGCGAGGCGACCCAGGCCGCCAACCACGCCCGCCATCGGCTCGAGGAGCTGGGGCAGCTTCCGATCAACAACGTCGGGCTCGCGGTCACCGCCGGCAACGAGCTCCTGAACCAGGATCAGTACTTTTCCGGCAACGAGATCGTCCACGGCGACGAGGAGTGGGCCGCCGCCGGCAGCGGCACCGGCTTCGACACGTGGATGCGCACGACCCGCGTGCGGCAGTTCCGGCTGATCGATCCGCCCGGCGCGATCGACGCCGACCTCGACGGCGTGGTCGACGCCATCGGCGGGCTCGAGGACCTCGACCAGGACGGCGAGTTCGACGACCCGCTCGGGCCCACCACCGACATCTCGTCGATCCACGTCAAGGAGATCTCGGTCGAGCTGGTGAGCCCGCGCGACGACCCGACCGGGGCGCGCGGGGCCGGCGTGCTGGGCGCCGCCCCTGCCTATCGGGTGCGCGAGATGAAGCCGTTCTAAGAGGAGGCCGCGATGAAGAGCGCCGCCGGCAGAATCCCAACTCGCCGTCGCCCCGCGTGCGCCGGCGGCTTCAGCCTGGTCGAGCTGCTGGTCACCCTCATCGTGGTCGCCGAGATCCTGGTCATCGCCAGCGTGCTCTTCGACCTCCACAACAAGACCGCGAAGGCGCAGAACCAGGTCGCCGACCTGCAGCAGTCGCTGCGCGTCGCCCAGCGCGAGATGGTCGAGCTGGTGCGGATGGGAGGGCGCGGCGGCCAGCCCGCGCAGCATCCGCAGGCGAGCGCGCCCACCGGGACGCGCATGGACCGTGGTCTCGCGATCGAAGTCGAGAACAACGTCGGCTCCGGAGTGCAGATCGTCGCCGCCGACGACGAGACCGCGGTGGTTCCCGGGACCGACGTGCTGCGCGTGCGCGGGATCTTCTCCGCGCCGATCTACCAGCTCCTCAGTGTGGGGATGAGCGAAAACCCCAACGTGGTCTACGAACCCGACCCCGAGGATCCGGCGAGCGCCACCCACGGCACGGTGGTGGTCGCCACTCCGAGCCCGGCCGGCTACGGGCAGAACCTCCAGCCCCTGGCCGACGCCGCCGCGGACGACGCGCTGATCCTGGTCAGCCCGCTCTCCGACTCGATCTACGCCGTGGTCTCGGTCGAAACCGTGACCGTCACCGGGCAGGACGCCGACGGCAACCCGACCCAGGTGACGATCCGGTTCCAGACCGTCGGCGGCACGCACGCCGCCGCCTACCGCGGGCTCTTTACGGCCGCCAACAACCTGCCCAGCAACCTCAAGGGCGTCGCCTTCCTCGGGTTGCTCGAGGAGCACGTCTTCTACGTCCGCGACGTGCACGCCATCCCCGGCGACCCGAGCAGCGAGGCGATGCCGCGGCTGGCGCGCGCGCAGGTCCTGCCGCGCACCGACGTGGGGGTCGGCGCCGAAAGCAGCGACATCGCCGACAACGTCGTCGACCTCCAGGTCGCGCTCGGCTACAACAGCACCCTGGGGCCGGGCGGCTATTTCGATCGCGACCGGCTCGACGACCTGGTGATCGAGGAAACCGCCGACGGCGACAACGACGACTGGTTGTTCAACAGCAGCCAGGACGACCCCGAAGACGCCCCGTGGCTGGAGCCGTGGGGAGATCCGCCGGGCACGCCTCAGCCCGAGCTGTACTACGTCCGGATCACCACCCTGGCGCGGACCGAGGGGCGGGAGTTCCAGTACATCTCGCCGCCGATCCGCCGCCTCGAGGACCACGCCTACAACGAGTCGGCGGTGCCCGCCGTCCACGACCCCGACCGCGCCTTCCATCGCCGGATGCTGCGCACGGTCGTCGACGTGCGTGGCCTGTGACGCGTGACCGGCACCCCGTGAGGAGAACCGCCGTGATCGAAACCAGCCCCCATCGCCCGTGCGCGATCGTCCCGCTCCCGGCGCGCGGCGGCCACCCGCCCGGCGAGGCCGGCAGCGCCTACATCATCGTCCTGCTGGTGCTGGTCGTGCTGACCATCCTCGGCCTGTCGCTCGCGCTGGTGACCCAGACCGAGCGCCAGATCGGGACCTCCGAAAAGACCGTCCAGCGGGTGTTCGCGAGCGCCGAATCGGGGATCTACCTGGCGGTGGTGAAGGCGGTCGTGCTGCATGACCTGAAGGCGATGAACCTCGAGCTGCGCGAGCCCCGGCGGCGCCTCGACGGCACCGCCGACCCGACCCTGGGCAACGCGCCGCTCCAGCGCCACGACGTGTCGGTGTCGGTGATGATGCCGCTGCTCGACGCCCCGTGCAACCTGTGTCAGATCAACCGCGGCGGCAGCCCCGACAAAGCGTATAGCGAGTTCAACTACGGCCTGGTCTCCACCGCCACCCGCCGGGCCTGGACGGCCAGCGATTCGAGCCCGGCCGCCGTCCTCGGCCGGCAGTCGGTGAGCGCGATGGTCGAGATCCAGCCGGTCCCGGCGGACCAGACCTTGCAGGCCTCTGACACCGGCTGGAGCAACGTCGACGACGGCTCCAGCGGGCGGCAGGTGATCAAGGACAACCCCTTCTGATCGATCGGATTCCGCAGCCGCGACCTACGGCCGGAGGAACCAGCCATGCGCCACATCTCCCTCAGAAGCCAGACGCTCACGGTCGCGCTCGCGGCGCTGCTCCTCGCCCTGCCGGCGCCGCCCGCCGCGGCCGACGACCGCAGCCTGGTCAAGGCGAGCGAGTCCGCGCCCTACGTGATGATCCTGCTCGACATCACCGGCTCGATGAACCGGAAGCCCGAGGACCAGACCCTACCGACGCTGCGTCAGGACGATCCGGCGTCCAAGATGTTCCAGGCCAAGCAGGCGATCTACCGGGTGCTCGATGAGGTCGACGACGTCCACTTCGGGTTCGCGGTGTTTCCCAACCAGGACAACCTCCGGGTCGTCGACAAGAGCTGCAGCAACCAGTGCATCGATTCACCGGGGAGCGGCAGCGGGGGCGACGACGCGCTGGCCGACAGCGTCTGCTCCGGCTGGGAGCCCAACTCCGGCGACGACGACGTCTTCAACGGTAGGAACCTGAAGTTCACGACGGTCGCCAACCCCAACGACTCGTCCTACCCGGCGACGCTGCACTACGGCGACATCATCCCGATGGACTGGGACAGCGCCAATGACCGCGCGGTGGGGTGGAGCAGCGACAACCGCCGGCTCATCCAGCGCCGCCTGGCGCCCAACCTCAACCTCGACGGCGACGGCGACGGCATCCCGGCCTACAACGATCCGGACGATCCGCAGGCGACGCCCAACTTCCAGGTGGCGCGCTACTTCTCCAACTCCACCAATTCCGACGGCACCCACCCCCTGCTCAACGGCGCGGCGAGGCCTCTGATCGCCTCTGGCAACACTCCGCTCGCCCGAACCCTCCGCAACTTCAACACCCACTTCGGGCTGTGGAAACCGCTGGCGGAAGCGAACGACCCCAAGTTCGGCTGCAAGCAGGTCTATGTGATCATGATCACCGACGGCCTCGACACCTGCGAGTCAGGCTCGGACCAGACCACACAGCCGCCGATCGCCGCGGGCGAGGTCTACGACGGCGGCGACGGCGCGAAGGTCTGGGTGGTCGGGTACTCGATCACCGGCACCGGCCAACCGGTGCTCAACAACATGGCGGTGCAGGGCGGCACCAACGCCTGTCCGGTGGTCCAGGGCTGCACCGAGGGCGAGGCCGGCTGCTGCGACGCCGGCACGCCGGACCACGCGTTCTTCCCGTCGACCCAGGATCAGCTCGTCGAGGCGCTGACCCAGATCCTCAACGAGATCCGCGGCGAGGCGCGGAGCTTCGCCGCGGCGGCGGTGCCCCAGGCGCAGGGCGCCGTCGCCGACAAGATCTTCCTCGCCAGCTTCCTGCCGTTCCAGGGCCTGGCCCTGTGGCCCGGCAGCCTCGACGCCTACCTGCGGCCGCTGCCGCTCACCGACATCACCGTCACCCTGCCCGACGGCTCGACCGAGCAGCGCAAGGTCCCCGACCGCACGCGGGTCTGCCCCGGCACCGCCAACGACTTCGGCTGCCGGGTGTGGGACGCCGGCGAGGAGCTGGTCACCCACCAGGCGCCGCCGACCACCGAGCTCGACAACCGCAGGTACAACCTCGGCCAGGGCGACGCCGAAAGGCGGGTGTTCTACTCGGTCGACGCCGGGACGGTGCCGGCGGCGCGCAAGCCGTTCGTACCCTCGACTCTCGCCGACGACGACGCTAAGGACCTGATGGAGCTGATGGGGTGCGGCACGCTCGGCTCTCCGTTCACGAGCTGCGACCCGATGGTCACCGCGAACCTCGACACCCTGCACGGCGTCGTGCGCTGGGTCCACGAGGCCAAGCAGTACGAGGTCCCCGGCCAGCCCGGCACCTTCCAGGACTACCTGCTGGGCGAGATCTTCCACTCCGACCCGGTGGTGATCGGCGCGCCGGAGAACTTCCGCTACTACGCGGCCGACTTCTTCGGGGACCGCGCGACCCGGTCGCTGTTCGCCGCGGGCCTGGGGACCGCGTGCGCGGACGAGGGCGGGTTCACCGAGGACAACCCCGGCTTCGTCTGCTTCTTCGAGCGCCACCGCCTGCGGCGCAAGATCGTCCTGGTCGGCAGCAACGACGGCCAGCTCCACGCGTTCGACGCCGGCGTCTTCGACGGCGAGGTCGACCCCGACACCGAGGCGGTCACCGGCAAGTTCACCAACGGCACCGGGCGCGAGATCTTCTCGTTCATCCCGCGCGGCGTCATGCCGACCGTGGTCGACCAGTCGGAGGGCACGATCGAGCTCTACGGCGTCGACGGCAAGGTGCAGGTCAACGACGTCTTCATCGACGTCAACGGCGGCGCCATCGACCCCGACGATCGCGAGTGGCGGACGGTGGTGATCGGCGGGCTGCGCGAGGGCGGCGCCGGCTACTACGCGCTCGACATCACCCAGCCCGACGCGCTGCCGCCAGAGATCGACGAGGGGGGGAACATCCCCGACCCCGCCGGCGGCACCCTCAACAACGGTGTCGGCTACGTCCCGTCGTGCACCGACGGCGGCACCGGCTGCGGCACGCTCCCCTACCCGGCGGTGCTGTGGGAGTTCTACGACCGCTGCACCGACCCGATGGGCGCCGACGTCCCGTGCGACGACGATCTCGACTCCCAGCCCGATCTCGCCGACGGCTGGTCGCGGCCGGCGACCGGGATCGTCGAGGTGTGCGCGCTCGGCGGCACCGACTGCGGCCCCGGCGGCGACGACGTCGAGCGCAAGTTCGTCGCCGTCGTCGGCGGCGGCTTCGATCCGGACTTCCCGCTCGACGCCGGCAACCACCTGTTCATGATCGACATCGAGACCGGCAGGCCGATCTACAAGCGGGCGCTCGACGGCGCCGTGCCGAGCGAGCCGGCGGCGGTCGACACCGACCAGAACGGCATCCTCGACACCATCTACATCGGCACCACCGCCGGGCTGATGTTCAAGGTCGACCTGCGCGGGCGGCCGCCGCTCGAGGACGTCGACAGCGACCCCGACGCCGTCGATCTGCGGGTGACGAGCGAGGAGTGGGATCCGTTCCCGGTCTTCGACGCCGGCGGCGACCGGCCGATCTTCTACCCGCCGTCGGTGATCTTCGTCACCGACAAGGGACGCTTCGCGCTCGCGTTCGGCACCGGCTACCGCGAGGACCTCTGGCGCCAGGTCAACCAGACCGCTCGCTTCGTCGTCGTCCTCGACGAGATCGTCGACTCCAGCGGCGCCACGACGGTGGTGCGGCCGTGGGAGCGCGGCGACGCCCTCGGCGCGAGCCCCGTCCTGCCGCTCGACGTCACCGACCTCCGGTCGGTCGACCCGGAGTCGACGACGTCGATCGGGACCAACCTCCTGACCACGCCGCAGGGGAGCCTCCTGCCCGGGTGGTGGATGGAGCTGCAGAACGAGGAGCGGGTGATCGCGTCGCCGTTCGCGCTCTCGGGCCTGCTGGTGTTCCTCACCTTCCAACCCGACGAGGTGATCAGCGGCGGCGGCCGCACCTGCGCCAACGCCGGCCAGGGGCGGTCGTTCACCGTGCTCTCGATCAACGGCGACCCGCTCCTCAGCGGCTCGCAGCGCTTCACGATCATCGACGATCTGCCGACTCCCGTGTTCACCGAGAGCGGGACGACCAAGAACCCGGACCCCCAGGGCGGCGAGGTCCAGCCCGGCGTGCCGGCCCACCTGATTCCGGTGATGGAGGCGCTCAAGAAGCTGTTCCCCAAGGAGTGCAAGTTCGCGGGCTTCACGGAGAACGTCATGGCGGGGCGCGGCGACACCGGGCTCGAGTTCATCGCGCCGGTGCCGATCTGCTTCGTGCAGAAGAACTGGAAGGGGCTGTGATGCACAAGCGAATCGCGCGGGCGAGCCTGCTCGCTCTCCTCGCGCTCGCCGCCGCGGCGGCGCCCGCGGCGGCCGACTGGCTGGTGCTGACCGACGGCGGCCGGATCGAGACCGCGGGGCCGTGGGAGGTGCGCGGCGGACTGGTCGTGTTCACCCTCGCCAACGGGACGCTGTCGTCGCTGCGCGCCTCCGAGGTCGATCTCCCGGCCAGCGAGGCCGCGACCGAGGAGGCGAAGCGGCCGCCCGAGCCGGCGCCCGCGGCGGCGCCGGCGCCCAAGCCCAAGGCGCGTGTGGTGCTGACCGAGAAGGACCTGCCGCCGGTGTTCCGCCCGCCCGCGGCCGCCGAGGGCGAGGAGGCCGCGTCCGAGGGCGCCGCGGCGCCGGCGGCCGGCGCGCCGGCCGGCGGCGATCCGCGGCTGGCGGTCACCGGCTGGAACGCGGAGACGCCCGACGACTACGACGGCACGGTGGTCACCGGCCGCCTGCGCAACGTCAGCGAGCAGCTCCTGACCCGGGCGGCGGTCGACGTC
>CAZNIX010000201.1:0-251 GCA_964573125.1 uncultured Thermoanaerobaculia bacterium | reverse complement strand
GGCCGGACCTCGGCGACGCTCCTCGAGCCGGGGCCGCTCGCGCCCGACCGGGTGGCCGAGTTCGAGGCCCGCTTCCCGGGCGTCTACGGCGTGACCACCGCCCGCTTCGACGTCCGGGGCGTCGGCTTCCTCGAGGGCGAGCCCGCCGCGCCGGCGGCGCCCGCCCCTGCTCCGGGCCAGGCGCCGTAGACGTCCGCCGCTCGGCAGACGGCCGGGCCGGCGCCGCGGGCGCCGCGCGGGCGGCCCGCCGG
>CAZNIX010000200.1:0-8420 GCA_964573125.1 uncultured Thermoanaerobaculia bacterium | reverse complement strand
TCGTAGGCGCGCACCACCGGCTCGACCGCCCCGAGCGCCTCGACCCGCCCCTGCTTGAGCCAGAGCGCGCGGCGGCAGAACGCCGAGACGTAGTACATCGCGTGCGAGCAGAAGAGGAGCGTTCCGCCGCCCTCGACGTAGCGCTGCAGGCGGTCCATGCACTTCTTCTGGAAGTAGCCGTCGCCGACCGAGAGCGCCTCGTCGATGATCAGCACCTCGGGGTCGACCTGGGTCGCGATCGAAAAGCCCAGCCGCATCGCCATCCCGGTCGAGTAGCACTTGACCGGCTGGTCGATGAACTCGCCGAGCTCGCTGAAGCCGACGATGTCGGGCATGCGCTCCCGCACCTCGGCCTCGGAGAGCCCGAGCATGGCGGCGTTCAAGACGACGTTCTGGCGGCCGGTGAACTCGGGGTGGAAGCCCGAGCCCAGCTCGAGGATCGAGGCGATCTTGCCCCGCACCTCGAGGCGGCCGGCGGTCGGCGCGGTGATCCCGGCGAGGATCTTGAGCAGCGTGCTCTTGCCGGCGCCGTTCTCGCCGATCACCGCCAGCCCCTCGCCGCGCTCGAGGGTGAAGGAGACGTCGTCGAGGGCGTGGAAGTCGCGGTGGCGCGGCCGCCGGGTCAGCCCCTCCCACAGCCGGTCCCAGGGCGTGGCGTAGACCCGGTAGCGCTTCGACAGGCCGTCTACGCTGACCACGGTGTCACTCATCGGGGATCATTCTAGCGCCCAGGAACGGGCGGCCGGGCGAGATCGCCCGGCCGCCTGGAGGTCGCGCGCGGAGGCTTGGCGCTACGGCGAGGGGAACGCGTTCGCCGAGGCGCCGCCGCAGAAGCTGCCCGGCGGGTTGTGGTACTCGCGCGGCGGCCCCCCGGCCACGGTGTCGGTCACCCGGATCGTGTACTCGACGTCGGTGAGCGCGCCCCACAGCACCCAGAAATGGCCGTTGACCACCGCGCCGTCGACCATCTTGGTCACCAGCTCGACGTTGTCCGAGTTGAAGAACCAGTAGTAGCCGGTGCGGTCGGTGCCGGCGATCGGGTGGCCGACGCCGTCGGTCTCGTTGTGCTGGTCGTGCCACTCGACCTCGACCGAGAAGCGGCCGTCGAGCAGGCAGAGGTTGTCGCCGGTCGGCGTGCAGGTGCCGCTCACGCCGCCGAAGATCGGCGAGACGTCGAACTCGTCGGCGCCGCCCAGCGCAGCGCCGAGCGCGCGTAGCGCGCCGCCGGCGACCACGGGCTCCTGGTTGGGGGGATCCTGCGGGAACGCCCCGGTGTCGGGCACGCCGCAGATGACGCCGGGCGCGTTGTGATACTCCACCGGCTCGGCCTCGGGATCCTCGGTGTCGGTGACCGTGATCCAGTACTCGACGTCGGACAGCCCGCCGTAGAAGAACCAGAACGCCGGGTTGGGGAAGCTGGTGGCGTCGAGCGCCTTGGTGATCAGCTCGACGTTGTCCGGCCGGAAGAACCAGAACATGCCGGTGCGGTCGCCGGAGAACGGCGTGTAGACGCGCGCCGTCCCCTGCTCGCCGTTGCGCTGGTTGTGCCAGCGGCCGGTGACCTCGAAGCGGCCGCCGAGCAGGCAGAGCGTGACGTCGTTCGGCACGCAGCCGCCGCCGTCGCCGCCGACGGTGACGTTCACCGTCGAGGCATGGGTGCAGATCTCCTGGCCGAACGAGCCGCAGCCCGAGCCGGGAACCACCTTGCTGATGGTCAACGTGACCGCGTAGACGCCCGGCTCGGCATAGGTGTGGGTCACCTCCTCGCCGCTCGCCGACCCGCCGTCGCCGAAGGTCCACGCCCAGCCGGTCGGGGTGCCGGCCGAGGTGCCGGCGTCGAACGTCACCTGCTCGCCGGCCTCGGGGTCCTCCGGGTCGACGCTGAACGCGGCGACCAGGTTGCCCGGGTTGGGGCCGGGGCCGCCGGGATCGGTGACGGCGACCGAGTGGGAATCCACCGCGCTCCCGCAACCGCCGTTGGAGGCGGAGATCACCTTGGTGCCGAAGGAGCTCCAGGTGATGTTGATCGTGTTGGTGGTGCTGCTGCCGCTGCCGCCGGCGTTGTTCCAGACCCAGCCGGTCGGGTTCGGCGTGCAGTTCGCGGCATTGGCGATGAAATCGCCCGCCTGCCCGACGTTGCGGGAGGGGGGGCCGACGATGGTGATCGACGGTGGCTGCGGGTTGGGGCCGGGGCCGCCGGTGTCGATCGTGATCGTCGCGACGTGGGTGAAGGTGTCGCTCTCCGCGCCGCGCTTGATGCGGAGCATCGGCCGGAAGCTGCCGGTAACCGTGTAGCTCTTCGACGTGATCGGGCTGGTGCTCGAAGCCTCGACCTGGAACGGGTCGTTGCCGTCGTTGGTCCAGTCGTACTCGTAGGTGTCCGGGTCGCCGTCGACGTCGTGGAAGAAGGTGATCGCCGTGCCGGTGTTGAAGCTGCACACGCCGAACGGGCACTGGGCGCGGAAGTCGTTGATCAGGAGCGGCGAGACCTCGGTGATCGTGACGTCCAGCCGCGCGCTGCGCACCCACACCACCGTGGTGCAGTTGCGGACCTCGAGCCAGACGTGCTTGGGCCCGATCGTCGTGTAGTTCCAGACCGGGTTCGGCCCGATCATCGGGTCGGTGGTCGTGAGATCGAAGGTGTTCGGCCCGCCCGGGTCGCCGTCGAAGTCCCACCGCCACTCGGTGGCGCCGGTCGCCGCCGCGGAGTGGAACTGGACGGTGCCGAAGCTCGGCGGGTCGTTGGTGATCGCGTAGCCCGTGCCGGGCAGCGGCTGGAGCGACGTCAGCGTCACCGTCGGCGAGGTCGCGTTCGCGCTGCCGCCGGGACCGGTGACGGTCACCCGCCCGACGTAGGCGCCGGGGGTGATCCCTTCAGTATCCCAGACGAAAGGGTTGCCCGGCCCCCCCTCCCCGGGCACCGGGTTGCCGCCCTGCTCGATCGTCCAGGCGTAGGTCAGCGGCGGCTGGCCGGTGACGTTGTTGGCGGTGAACGTGATCGGCGTGCAGATCGGCGCGTTGGTCGGAGCGACGGAGACGCCGCCGATCGCCGGCGCCGGATCGAGGATCTGGATCGTCGCCGGGACGCTGGTCGCGCCCGGGCAGCCGGTGTTCTGCGCGCTCACCGTCCAGGTGCCGACGTTGCTCCACTCGATGCTCGCGCTCGCGGTGGTGCCGCCGCCGACCACCTGGCCGCCGCCGCTCGCCGTCCAGCTCCAGCCGCCGGCGGTGGGCGTGCAGTTGCTCGCGGTGGCGTTGAAGGTCTCCGGATCGCCGGTGTAACCGGTCGAGGGGCCGGTGACCGTGATCGTCGGCGAGACGTTGCGCAGCCGGTGGACGTCGAAGAACGAGTTCCCGGCGCGGTAGAAGCGGTTGCCGAAGAAATGACCGCCGTTGCCCCGGTAGTAGTTCGAGCCCGACGGGTGGCAGAAGTACATGTAGCTCCAGTACCCCACGGTGACCGCCGGGTTGCCGACCTGCATCGTCGGTTGGCCTTGGTTGCCGTTCTGCGGGTTGCCGCCGGTGATCTCGTCCGGGGCGTTGCTCGCCGAGATGCCGGTGACGTCGAACAGCCACTCCATCTGTAGCCCCTGGGCGCCCTGGGCCCCGCGGAAACCGAAGTAGACCCATCTGCGGCCGCTGCCGTCGATGGAGTCCTGGACCACGGAATCATGAATCACGAAACCGGGCGTGTAGCCCGCGAGCGGGAACTCGTAGACGAGCAGCGACGCCAGAGGTCCGCAATTGCCCGCCTTGATGCAGGTGACGTCGTACATCTGGCCCTTGGGGGCCGAGCCCGCACCGTTGGGCCCGCGGTTGGCCAGCGCCAGGAAGAACTTGGTCCCCTCCTGCCACAACGCCACGCCGTCGATCCGGTTGCCGGAGTGGCCGCTCAGCACCTGCACGGGGGCCGCCGGGTTGTTCACTCTCCAGATCGTGAACCCTGAGTTCTGCTGTGCACCCGCGTAGCCGCCGCTGGCCACGATGAAGTGTCCGTTGACGTCGTCGCCGGCGCCATCGACGTGGCTCAGCCTCATGGTGGAGTAGCGTCCCTTGAACACGGGGTTGCCGCCCGTTTGGCAGCTCGGACTCGGGTTCGTTGGCTGGAGATCGATGAGGCACCCGGGGCTCAGCTCCTTGGCGCGCGTCATGTCATAAGCCCACAGCCCTGTCGTGTTGTTGTGGTCGGTAGCGCTGGCCAGGAAACCGTAGACTCTCCCATTGATGGTCTGGACGTGCACACCCCCGCCGCCGGCCAGCCCGCCGCTTTCGCTCGCCGGATCCTGGTAGAGCACCGTCGGATTGGCCTTGCCGGAGGGACCTGTCGTGTCAACGATCAGCATGCCGATCGAGTAGCCACCCGTGATCGCCGCGAGGTTGCTGTCCTCCGAGGCCCCCATGTCCCGAACGCGGTCGTACTCGTGCGACTGACCGGTGATGACGGGGGCGAACAGGGTGATGTCCGGGTAGATCAGCCGGTCGGGATCCTCGGGCGAGTTATTGAGGTTCCAGATCTGGAAGCCGAGGTTGGTGGCGAGGAAGGCATACCCTTGCTTGATGTCGATCGACTGCCAGTAGGGCGAGCCGAGCCAGGGAGTGGTCGCCTGATTGTAGAAGGTGGTATCGCGACTTTCGCAGGCCGGGCTTCCGAATTGGCCCTCGCAGCCCGCCTCCAAGCCGCCCTCGGTGTACCCCGGCTCCAGGCGGGTCCACAGGTTACTCGGTGGGGGATCGGTAGGCGTCTTGGTCGCTTCCCATCCGGTGCACTGGATCTGCGCCGCCGCACGCTGCGG
This sequence comes from uncultured Thermoanaerobaculia bacterium, assembly GCA_964573125.1. Taxonomy (GTDB): domain Bacteria; phylum Acidobacteriota; class Thermoanaerobaculia; order Multivoradales; family JBCCEF01; genus CAVSQV01. Next base: position 3,627 of record CAZNIX010000200.1, on the reverse strand, counting down.
CAGTGCGAACGCCGCGAGGGCGGCGACGAGGAGCAAGGCTAGGAAGCGGGCTGGACAGGTGCGGCTAGACATCGACTGGCACTCCTGTGGCACGGACCGATCCGAGAGACACCAACTCCACGCTCGCCCGACCCGGGCGCCGCGAGACGAACGACGAAGCGAGACTGAATGGTTGGAAGGCCGATCCCTCTGGTCTCGCCCCCCGGCATCGGAGCCAGGCCACGGGGATCGCCCATCGGCGTCGTGGGAAACCCGGCCCGGGCCCGCTCGAAGCGGGCCCGGGCCGAGGAGTCAGCCGGTTATTGCGGACCGAGGAGGACGGTGTTCGGGTTGCAGGCGCTGTCGAACTGGATGGCGTCGAGGCCGACGCTGTACCGGCCCTCGGCGCTCATGATCGTGCTCACCCAGGCCTGGGCGAAGGGATCGACCACAGAACCCGTCGAGGTGTTCAGGTTGAGGTAGACCCAGCCGTTCTCGAAGGTGGTCGGCAGAGCCGCCGAACCGACCTCGACCCGCTGGGTCTCGTACGGGCAGGCCGCGAACTCGATGCCCGGCGGCAGCGGCGAGATCGGCGGCGGCGGCGGCGGAACCTCGGGGTTCTCCTCCTCGTCGAAGATCACGACCTGCGTCTGGCTGAGCGGCATCGGAGGCGGTGGCCCGGTGTTGCACACCCGCGGGTTCGGATCCGCCTTCGAGTCACGCCAGCAGAGGATGTCGGTGCCGCCGTCGAACGCCACGCCGCCCACGAAGCGCGTGCCGAACGTGGTCGCCAGCGGCTCGCGCTGGTCGACCGCCGTGAACGCCACGTACCGCCCGTAGAACGTGTAGTCGCCGGGCACGAAGAAACCGGCCGGAGCCGACTCGATGTGCACGGCGGTCTCACCCTGGGCGAAGTTGTTCGTCGGATCGACGTAGAAGACGTCGCCCCACAGGATGTTCTGGTTGCCCGCGACGCCGCCCGGGCCGAAGTAGCCCGGCGAGTTCGGGAACAGCGTGCTGCACGCCTGGACCTGGTCGACCGTGATGTAGCCCCGGGCGACCCCCGGCGCGGGGTCGCCGTAGTTCTGGCCGGCGCACAGGCCGCCGAAGAAGCTCACCCCCTGGCCGGTATGGGCCTGGGTGATCAGGTCGATCAGGATCGGCGGCAGGTTGCCGATCGGCAGGTTCCCCGCGCAGCCCGGGAACACCACGTGCGGCAGCGAGAACAGGCCCTGGTTGCTGAACGCGTTGTTCGGCGCGGTCTGCGGGAGCAGCCCGGTGGTGAAGAAGTCGCGGAGGTTGAAGCTCTGGACGTCGAACCCGGTCAAGTAGACGTCGAAGTCGATGGTCGGGATCGACCAGTCGGTCCAGAGGGTGACGTGGGCGAGCGTGGGCGCCGCCGACGCGTTGTTGATCGAGAACAGGGTGGTCTGGCCGCCGGCGAGGTTCACCTCGAAGTAGTGCACCAGCAGCGTTGACGCCGGCACCGCATCGATGGTGCAGATCTCGGCGATGGCCGGGCCGCCGAGAGCCAGCAGGCTCACGAGGGCGAGGCCGAGGACGGTCTTTCTCATGACAGACAATCTCCTCACTTACGTTTCAGGTTTCTCTTCAACAGCTTTCAGCCATTGCGGTCCGGCCGCCGCCCGTGAGACGGGCAGGGACTACCCCCGCGGAGCGCACGTGCCGAACCCCGATTCCTGAGCACACAACCCAGACGAAAGACGCATCACCTCCTGTTAAGAGTGTCGATTCGGAGCCATCCTAGCCGATCTCGTTCGGTTTGTCACTCCCCCAGGGTCCAAGATCGCGTCCAGTCGCCGGAAAGTCAAACCCGATGCAGGTTTGGCCCCGATCCCGTGACCCTTGGTTATGCTGCTGCACTATAGACCCGGCGGAGCGGGCTGTCAAGGGGTCGCGCTCGATTCGGCGGCGACCGCCGGGGCGGGGGGCTGCGGGTCCCAGGCGCGGATCGCCCCCATGCTCGGGCAGCGGCCGGGATCGAAGATCGCCGACGGCTCGCCGGCATAGGCCTCGATGACCTCGCCGCGGCCGTCGCCGTCGACGTCGGCGATCGCGACGTGGTAGCCGGTGCAGCCGCCGAGCATCACCGAGACTTCGGGGCTCGCCTCGCGGGTGAAGATGCCCGCGCCGTCGCCGAGGAAGATCCAGGTCGCGCCGGCCTCGGTGATCGCCGCCAGGTCGGTCGCGCCGTCGCCGTCGATGTCGCCCGCGGCCAGGGCGGTCGCGAAGTCGCCGCGCCCCTCGCCCTCGCTGGCGGCGAGCGTCCGCCGCCGCCAGCCGTCGGGCCGCGAGAAGAGGACGTCGAGCGCGGTCCACCACTTGCCGGCCTGGAGGGAGACCTGGGAGACGACGAGGTCGTCGCGGCCGTCGCCGTCGAGGTCGGCGACCGTCACCGCCTTGGTGTAGGCGTGCGGGCGGAGCGCCTCGACCTCGAGGTAGCGCCAGCCGCCGCCCTCGGCGCCGAGCGCGACCAGGTTGCGCAGGCCGAAGACGTTCGACGAGGTCACGAAATCGAGCCGGCCGTCGCCGTCGAAGTCACCGACGGCGAGCGCGTCGCCGAACACCTGGCCGAACTCGAGACCCTGGTCCAGCCGTCGCCACTTCCCCTCGGCCTCGCCGAGCTGATTGACGAAGACGGCGACGCCGAAGGACTCCGACGGCAACAGGCCGCGCGTGCCGTGGCCGCTCTCGCGCGCCGGGCGCGGCCCCTCGCCGAGGGCGAGCAGGTCCGGCCGGCCGTCGCCGTTCCAGTCGGCGACCGCGAGCGCCCGCGAAGAGAAGCCGCCGGCGTCCCCGCCCGCTCCGGGCAGGTCCCAGGGCAGCCCCTCGCTCGCCAGCCGGAAGTTGCCCCGGCCGTCGCCGAGCAGCACCAGCACGCCCTGGAGGTGCTGGGCGAGGGCGAAGTCGAGGTGGCCGTCGCCGTTGAAGTCGGCGGCCTGGGCGTCGCCGTAGGAGTACCGCAAGGTCGGAAAACGGGCCTCCTGCCAATGGCGCCAGCCACCCGCGCCGTCGCCGAGCAGGATCACCGGAATGCCGGGGCCGCCCTTGCGCGCCGGCCCATGGACGATGTCCAGGTGGCCGTCCCCGTTCATGTCCGCGACGTCGAACCCGTTGCGCCACTGCCCGCGCCCCGGCAGGCCGCGGTCGAAGGCTGCGAACCGCAGCCGGTCGGACTCCGGCGCCTCGGCGCGGAAGGCGGCGGCGACCGCCGCCAGCTCCTCCGCGGTCGGCGGCCGGGGGGGCTCCCAGCGGGTGCCCTCCTCGGGGTGGTAGACGCGGACCATGAAGCCGTCGTCGACCTCGGTCTCGACCTCGTAGATGCCGACCTGGCCGTGGCGGATGTGGGTGTGCTCCTCGGTAGCCCACGACCACGGCTCGCTCGTCGACAGCCACTGGAGGAAGTAGCGGCGCCCCGACGACCCGTCGACCAGCCACTTGCCGTCGGGCGGCTCGACCACCGGCGGCCGGGGAGGGATGTAGGCGCCGAAGCCGGCGATCTCGACCGAGGTCGCGCCCTCGGGGACCTCGATCTCGTCGCGGCTCGCGGGGGGCGCGGGGGGCGCGTCGCCGGCGGCGGGCTCCTGGCCTCCGGCGGCGGGCGTCTCGGCGCCCGCGCCGGCCGCG
>CAZNIX010000199.1:0-8431 GCA_964573125.1 uncultured Thermoanaerobaculia bacterium | reverse complement strand
GTAGGCGTGTTGGCTCTCCATTCCGGCGTGCTCACTCTGTCAAGACTGTGCAGTCGACGGCGGAGCTGACACCAGCATCCGGGCGAGACTGCGGTAGTTCTCCTCCGTCTCGTCCTGGCCCTCCGTCCCGTAGACATCCAGCGTTGTCTTCAAGCTGCTGTGCCCCAGCATTTTCTGCAGAGACTCCAGAGACCCGCCGGCGCGCTTCCAGTTCCGGGCGAACGAGTGCCGAAGGAGATGAGGCCCCACGTTCCTATACCTGGGATTAGGCGTGGCCACGCCCGCGCTCCGAGCGACCCGCTCGACGATGTAGTTGATCGCCCGGAGAGACAACGGCCTTCCCCTTCGTCCCGGGAAAACGAACGGAGACTCGGCAGGGCCAGCCACCTGGAAGGCTGCTAGCTCGTGGATCGTCGCTTCGGGCAAGTACACGATACGCTGCTTCCCTCCCTTCCCCTGACGGACTAAGAGCCGCTGACGTCGAAGGTCTACATCCGCCCATCGGAGCTGGCGAAGCTCGGCGCGTCGGAGGCCAGTATATACGAAGATCTGGACGACGAGGCGATCCCTCATGTCAGCGGCGCCATCCAATAGGCGCCGCAGCTCTCTTGGGCTCAGACTGAACTCGGAATTGCGGACCTGGTGCTTCACGGCTCCCCCTTGGGGGCTCCGGGGACCGGAGCCCGGGGGCCGTGCCGCCCTAGCAGCCTCCCTTCCCGCCGCCCCACCGCTGGGCCGATATCGAGAACGTGGACTCACGGACTGACCGAGCCCCATGCCGCTCTACCGTGTTCGCGCCCGGGAAGGATACCCTGGGGATCGCGCGAGACTGCCTACCGCTGCCGGACATCGGGGCGAGAGCCGAAACGGCGTGACCCTCAGCGTGCCGTGGTCGCTGAGAGGGTATGCTCCGGAACCTGCGGGCGCTGGTGTCCGGGGCAACTCGCGCGGCCCGCCGGGTTCCGATCATGAACAGGGCCACCCTCAACCCGCCGGCGACGGCCAGTTGCGTCACTGACAGCGGCGGCCAGAGGGCCGTCCGACCTGGAGACCCCCACCGTCCTACGCTCGAGGACGGCCTGCGCGCCTTGCAGGAGGCGAGCGAGCTCGCTGCGGACATCCGCGTCGAGCTGACTAACCGGTACGTGCGGCTGATCGAGGCCGTCGAGGCGTTGCCCGAGAACCAGCCGGGCGCCGACAAGAGCGGTCGCTGGCGCGGCGGAAGGTCGTACTGGCGGTTCTTCGAGGGCGGCCGGTTCGTCACACGCGCGGAATGACGCATCCCTTCGCCGCCCTCGCACACGAACTCGCGGCGCGATCGGTCCGCTACCTGCTTATCGGCGTAGCCGGCGCCAACCTCTATGCCCCGTCCGGCCAGTCCGTGTTCGCGACCGAGGACTTCGACCTGTTCCTGCCGCCCGATCCCGACAACCTGCTCGCCGCGTGGGCGGCCTGCGAGGCTGCCGGCCTCGAGCTCTTCAGCGGGCGCGAGCCCCTCGACCGACCGCGCGACCGCTGGCTCGCCGAGCGCGTCGTCGAGCGCCGGGCGCAGACCCGCGCCAGCGGGCCCGAGGGGCTCGCCGTCGACCTCACTCTCGTGATGAAGGGCTACGACTTCCCCGCCGTCTGGAGGGAGCATCGGAGGTTCGAGATCGTGGGTACCGAGATCGCGGTCGCCCGCTTGCTCCACATCGTCACGTCGAAGCACGCCGCTGGCCGCGACAAGGACCGACTCTTCCTCGCCACTCACCGCGAGGCGCTCGAGCAACTGCTGGGGCGCGACGAGTAGGCACCCTTCGCGCCGGATCGAGTGCCGCCCCTCAGTGGACCGTCGCCAACACCCGAGCGAGCTGTACCTCGTGGTCGTAGATCGGGAAGCCCTCCTCGTCGACCAGCCACAGCGGGTAGCCGCCGGACTCCGCGCGGACGAAGCAGCGGCGGGATCTTGACCACGGCTCGGCCCAGCCCGGGGCGCTGCCGGTGACCACTTCGAGGGGCACGCCCAGCTCGAGGGCCTGGCGCATGAGGCCGTAGAGCGTCGTCTCGTCCCGGTGCACCCACGGTGCGGGGATCCTCTCGTCGAGGAAGCCCCAGCGGAGGCGCACGGCGCCGTGGAGGCGGCCGTACTGGTAGAGCGCGAAGAGCGACTTGGCGTCGCCCTCGAGGCGCCGGCGGAGCTGGGTGTGCTTGCCGCCGCGCAGGTACTCGCTCAGCGTGGCCGGATCGCCGAACGGACGGCTGATGCCGCACGAGCCCTGGATCAGCAGGTCGTTGGTGATCTTCAGCGTGCGGCCGCGCCGGTTGAGCTTCCTGGTCTTCTGCGGCGGGCCCAACTCGGCGAGGCGCCGTCGGCCGGGCTCGTAGCGGAGCGTGCGCAGGAGCGGGCGGACGCCGACCGCCGCCACGATGTCGTAGTCGTCGAGCCGCGCTCTCGCCGCCGCGATCTCGTCGCCGAGGAAGGTCGCGAGCGTGCGCTCGCCGACGTCGAGCAGGACGACCGCCTCGGGTCTCGTCGCCGGGAAGGCGTGGACGATGACCCGCCGCAGCGCCGCCAGCTCGGCGGCGTGCGCCGCCGTCCGGCGCTCCCAGTGGCGCCGGTTCGCCTCGATCGCCGCGGGGTCGGGCCGCATCGACGCCCACCGCCTCACCAGCTCGAGGCGCTGGCGCACGGCTTTGCGCGCCGCGAGCAGCGCCTCGCGCGCCCGGGGTCCGGGGGCGATCGCCCAGCGCCCATCCTCCCGCACCTCGATCGCGGAGTTGCGGTGCGCGAACTGCGGGACCGCGGCCTTCAGCCCGTGCCACCTGGTCCAGCCGTCGACGAGGGCGACGAGGTCCCCGGCGCGCATCGGTCCGCCGTGGGCGTCGAGCACGGCGAGCGCCAGACGCTGCCGCGACGAGCTATAGAGCGACGCCTCCTTCCACGCCTCCTCGAGCTCCGCCGTCGTCAGCGGCACTTCCGGGCCGGGAACCGGCTCGGGCCGCGGCCGGACGAGCGCAGGCCGAGACGCCCGCGGCGGGCGCAGGCCGAGGCGGAAGGCCCACAGGCCGAGCTCGTCGTCGTGGGGATCGAGCGCGTAGAGGTCGCCGTCGCGGTAGACCGGCGCCCGGTCCGGCCGGCACCGCTGCAGCGAGTGCAGCGCATCCCACGCCGGGGCCACGCCGGCCTGCTCGAAGCGACGCGCGACCTCCGGGAGCGTCATCGCCTCCCCGTGCTCCAGCAGGGTCACGATGAGCAGCGCGTAAGTGTTGGCTGCCCGGTGGTCCTTGACCTTCTCGAGGCGCGGCACGTCGATGCCGAGCTCCACGCAGTACGGGTTGGTCATCGCGTTCGGCACGGGGCGCGTCCTGGGAAGAGACTCATCAGAGCAGCACTGGACATGAGCGCGATCAGGCCGTGACGGTCAGGCGTTGGATCCTACGCCTCACGTACCACGCCGCCAGCGGGTAGAGGATCCTCTGCGGCAAGCATTCGTTGTACAGGGTGTAAAGCATCCGCACGTGGAACCGCGGGAGCACGGCCATCACGAGCGAGTAGTTCCGCCAGCGGGACGCCTCCCACAGGAAGCGGTTGACGATCGAGGCGCGGTGGCGGCGGAGGAAGCGCTCCTTGGCGAGACGCCGGTAGTCCTTCCCACCGATCAGGCAGTCCGCCGCCAGCGCGCCGGATTCGATCGCGGTGCGGATGCCGAAGCCCCAGAGGAGGTCCTGGAGGCCGGCGGCCTCGCCGACGTAAAGCCTCCCCCCCTCCTGGAAGCGCGGCCGCATGAGGAACTGGCCGACCCCGCCGAAGGGCGATTCCTGGGCGACCCGGACCGGGAAGCGATCGAGGAGCGCCGCCTTCGCGGCGTGGAAGCAGCTCGCCGCCCGGGCGAACCGGGTGAAGAGAACCGTCGCGAGGCAGCCGATCCCACGGGCGACGAGCAGGTAGGCGTAGCCGAGCGGCGCCAGCGCGTCGCCGAACATCCCGACCGCGAGGTCGTCCGCGTCGGTGGTGAAGACGATCCCCTTTGCGATCGCCGCGACGCCCTTGGAGTCCACGCCCGTGGCGACGATGTCCGCGGTCTCCGGCGGCTCCCGGCGGCGGAAGTGGATCCGCACGCCGGCGCTCAGCGCCTGCTGTTTGAGGGACTGATCCAGGCTGCCGGCGAGGATCCCGCGCCGCAGCAGGTAGAAGGCGGGGCGGTCGAGGACGAGGGTCCGCGTCGTCCGGCCGTTGGACTGGGTGACGGTGGAGAACGGACGGTGCTCGAACGTCGGCTCGATGTGGACCCGGCGGAGATCGTCGAGCACGTCGGTCGGCCGCGACCAGTTCTCGAGCCCCTGCAAGTCGCCGTGGAAGCGCGCCCCGCAGTCGTGCCGCTTCTCGAACACCTCGACCGGAAACCCGGCGTGGGCGAGGTTGATCGCCGCCGCGAGGCCGGCGGGACCGGCGCCGAGGATTCTGACCGGCTCGCGCATCCCCCTTCCGTGTCTCCTCTCAGCGAATCACGCTGCTCCCGCCGCCAACCGAGCCGCTACTCCGCGAGCGACGCTGCCTCGGCCTCCTCCGCCTCGGCGGTCACCCCCACCTCCCGATCCACCCGATCCTCCCCCTCCGAGCGCGCGATGATCGCCGCGCCGCAGGAGTCGGAGAAGACGTTGACCGCGGTGCGGCACATGTCGAGCGGGCGGTCGACGGCGAGCATGAAGCCGACGATGAGGTCGACCTGGGGGCCGGTCAGGCCGACCGACTGGAGGACGAGGAAGATGATCACCAGGCCGGCCGAGGGGACGGCGGCGGCGCCGATCGAGGCGAGCAGCGAGGTGACGACGACCACCGCCTGCTGCGCGAGGCTGAGCTCGAAGCCGAGCGCCTGGGCGATGAAGAGGACGCCCGCGCACTCGTAGAGCGCGGTGCCGTCCATGTTGACGGTGGCGCCCATCGGCAGGACGAAGGAGGAGACCCGGTTCGAGACCCCGACCTTCTGCTCGACCGCGCGGATCGTCACCGGCAGGGTGGCGCCCGAGGAGCTGGTCGAAAACGCCATCGCCAGCGGCTCGACCATGTTGCGGAAGTGGATGCGCGGGTCGATCCGCCCGAGCAGGATCAGGAGCAAGGGCAGGATCAGGAAGAGGTGGACACCGAGGCCGCTCAGGATCGTGACCATGTACAGGGCCATCGGCTTGAACGCACCCAACCCCGAACTGCCGACCAGGCGCGCGATCAGGCCGAAGACCCCGACCGGCGCGAACAGGATGACGTAGCCGGTGAGCTTCATCATCGCCTGGAACGCGGCGTCGGCGACGCCGAGCAGGATCTCGCGCGGCCGGTCGGGGAGGCCGCCGATCGCGATCCCGAGCAGGATGCAGAAGAAGATCAGCGCCAGCATGTCGGCGCCGGCGGCGGCGGCGAGGACGTTCTCGGGCACGATCGAGAGCAGGAGGTCGACCGGCGAGCTGGGGGTGGTCAGCTCGGGCAGCGCCTGGCCCTCCATGCCCGCGAAGTCGGCTCCCACCCCCGGGCGGATGAGGTTGACCGCGGTCAGGCCGATCAGGATCGCGAGCATGCTGGAGAGGACGTAGTAGCCGAGGGTCTTGCCGAACAGTCTCCCCAAGCTGCGCCCGCCGCCGACCGAGGCCACGCCGCTGACGATCGAGGTGAAGACCAGCGGCACGATGATCATCTTGAGCAGGCGCACGAAGAGCGTGCCCAGCCAGCCCACCCGCGCCGCGAGCGGCTCGCCCCCCGCGACGCCGGCGACGACGCCGAGCGCCATGGCGATCGCGATCTGCCAGTGGAGCCGCCGGTACCAGGGTCGGCCCGAGCCGTCGTTCATGGTGGGCAGACGGTAAAGGATGCGGGCGCGGGGCGCAAGCGACGATCGGGGCAGCGCGGAGCGACGCTCGCCACTCGCGCCGGTCCTCCCACCGCACCCCGATCCGCGGACCCGGCCAGAGCTCGACCTACTGCACGACGCTCGACCACCCCGAGAAGTCGCCGGTCTCGAAGTCGCCGACGAAGAGCGGCAGCTCGCAGTCGAGCACGCCGCGGATCGCGATGTCGCCGGAGACGCCGAGGGCGCAGGCACTGAACCAGGCGCTCGGCGGGATGGCGAAGATGCCGTTCTTGCCCGCCTGGCAGCCGTCGACGTCGGTGACCACGCTCGGGCCGAGCGGATTCGGGTTGGACAGGAACTGGAAGTCGACCACCACCTGCTGCCCGATGGTCATCGGGATCCCCGGGACGACCGGGAACTCGTTGAAGAACCCGTCTTCCATGACCGGCCCCAGCAGCTCGCGCAGCACCGCCCCGGGCACCGGGAAGGCCCCGGGCTCGGAGATCGTGACCGCCTGGCCGAGGACGTCGGGCTGGCCGCCGAGGAACGACAGCCAGAGCACCCGCACCGCGATCAGGTCGCCCTCGCAGGTCGCGGTCAGCCAGGCCGCGGCGCGCTCGTCGGCGACGAAGCCGGCCTGGATCGCGACGTTGCCGAAGTCGATCACGCTGTCGTTCTGGATCACGGTCTGCGCGCCGGCGGGGCCGGCGGCGAGCGCCAGGGCGAGGGCCGGGCCGAGGGCCAGGGCCGCGGGGCGGCCGATCCCGGCGGCGCCGCGAGGACTGCGAGCAGGCATGAAACGCCTCCTTTCCACGGGTCCTTCGCCGGCGCGGCGAGAGCGCATACGCCAATCGACAAATCCAACTAAGTCCAACTACTGTAGCGCGGCGGGCCCGTGGGCGCAATCGCGACGCGGCGCCGGCGGCGCCGGCCCGATGTCCGTTCCCGCGGGTTCACCCGATCGCGATCGGCTCGCCGTCGAAGCCGGTGAACTGATAGCCGCCGCCCTCGTTGAAGGTCGCGAGGTGGTCTTCGAGCAGGGCGACCGCGACCGCCTCGCCGAGCCGGAGCGACTCGATGGCGTCGGTCCGCCAGTGGACGCCGGCGTGGTTGCGGCCGGTGGCGACGTTGGAGGCCAGCTTGTTCAGCTCGCCGCCGACGGTCAGCGGCGGCGCCGAGGGCGGCGCCTCCCAGGGGACGAGCCGGACGCCGTCGGGGTTCGGCACCACCGGGTTGGGGACCTCGAAGCTCTCGTCGAACAGCGCCTTGAGCACGGTCACGCAGGCGCCCGCGACGGTGGCGTGGCCGGCGCCGTAGGCGGGGTGGACCGGCGAGCCCTCGGGGAAGACCATCGGCAGCAGGTAGGAGCCGAACCGGGCCTTCACCCGGCCGAGCGCCTCGGAGTCGAGCACCTCGGGGTGGAGCGGGTAGCTCGCCCGCCCCTGCCGGTGCACGTGCACGCGGCCGCCGAACTCCTCGGGCCGCAGACGCCGGTGGACGAACCACTTCTGGTGCCAGACCGCCTTGAGCGCGCGGGACGCGACCTCGCACAGGAGCGCCTTGAACCCCGGCGGTCCCCAGGTGCCGAACCCCTCCTGGGTGGCGGACTCGACGTACGGGTTGCCCGGGTTGGCCGGGCAGCCGATGCCGCCGCCGGTCGGCCGGTTGCGCGGGTCGCGCGGCGTGCCGAGGATCAGGCAGGCGTTGAAGTAGGCCTGGAACAGGACGTCGATGTGCACCCACTCCCCGAGGTCGCGGGTGCGCCGGATGTAGCGGCGGACGGGATCGAAGGTCTGGCGGCCCGGCACGTCGCCGTTCTGGACCGCGAGCCACTCGCGGAAGCTCGTCATGTGGTCGTCGCCCGCGACCGGGCAGCGCATCCGCCGCTGCACGAACTCGGCGCCGAACGGCGTCCCCTTGAGCAGGAACTGGGAGACGTACGGCCCGGCGAGCGCCCCCGGCAGCGGGTCGCGGAACAGGGTCTGCGGGGTGACCGCGCCGCCGATCCTCGGGCCCCGGAAGTCGGAGAGCGCCGACAGCTCGCGCGCCGCCCGGCGCACCAGCGGCTCGCGGGCGTCGGTCGGCCCGCCGAGCGCGGTGACGTGGACGTCGCGCAGGAGCGCCATCCAGTACAGCTCGACCATCTCCCCCGCTTCCCAGGCGCTCGCGAACTCCGGCGCCGGCGGCTGGGTGAACTGCTGCGGGTCGTTGCCCTCGGTGTCGAACGCGAGGCCGGCCTGCGGGTTGACCAGCTTGCGCGCGCCGCCGAGCGGGATCAGCTCGAAATCGGAGGGATCGCCCGAGGCGAGGGCGTCGAGCAGCGCCTGGTAGGCGACGGCGTCGACCTCGCCGAGCGCGTCGTGGGGGAGGCTCTTGGTGAAGCTCGCGATCCGGTCGGGGTAGCGCGCCTCGTCGCCGTTGCTCTCGTGGACGGCGGCGCCGGCCGCGAGCATGCGGTCGGCGGCGGCGATCCGCCGCGCGTAGGCGGCGTCGAGGCGGTCCTGGCCGAGCTGCGGCCCGACCTGGTCGGCCGCGGCGCGGGCGCCGCCGGGGAGCAGGGGCTCGAGCGCGAGCGAGCCGGCGGCGGCGGCCGCCGCCGCGCCGGCCAGGCCGCC
>CAZNIX010000198.1:0-8433 GCA_964573125.1 uncultured Thermoanaerobaculia bacterium | reverse complement strand
CGCCCGCCGCGAGGGCCTCGCCGAGATCACGCCCGAGCTGCTCGATCGCATCCGCGGCGAGATGCCGGTCGACTTCTCGAAGAAGCTCCCGTTCTTCGCCCGGCGCTGACCGCCGGCCGCGCCAGCCCCCTCCCCGCGGGAGCGCGGTCCCGCGGGGGGCACCTCCCCCGAGTCGGCGCTTCGGGGCGCGCGCCTGGGGGCGCGCGTCCTGCTGCCGCCGATGGCTCAGGGGTTGCCCGTTCCGTGATCGCCTGCTACCATGCGCGGGCTCGCAGATAGCCAGAAGCGTATGGCTGGGCCGGGACCGCGGAGGGGCGCCGCGGGAGACGCCGTCCGAGTCTCGCCGCTTCTAAACAGGATTCACTCATATTGACAAGGAGGAGTAAATGAAAGGCCGAATCTTCCGTGCCCGATTCCTGATCCCGTTGTGCGCTCTCGTCGTCCTGACGGCGGCGCCCGCCATGGCGGCGGCGCCCGCCGACGAGCCGCAGCACGCGGTGCGCAACTTCGACGCCCGCGTCTCCTTCAACCGCACGTTCCGGGTCGAGCCCGCCGCCGCCCAGCTCCTGGCCGTGGAGTCGCTGTCGGCGCAGGTGCCCGAGCTGGCGGCGACCTACGAGGAGACCACCGGCGTCACCCGCACTCTCTTCAACCAGACCGGCTACCTGACCGGCCCGCGGGCCGGCGAGCCGATGACCATCGCCCGCGAGTTCATCGAGCAGCAGGCGGGCCTGCTCGGCCTGGCGCCGGGCGACCTCGACTACGAGGTCACCGACGACGTCTTCACCCGGGTCACCGGCGCGAGCCACATCTACCTGCGCCAGCTCCACGTCGGCATCCCGGTCTACAACGGCCAGCTCCACGTCAACGTCAATCGCGACGGGCGGGTGATCAGCGTCAACAACGCGTTCCTGCCCAACCTGGCGGCCTCGGTCCAGGCGCCGAGCGCGCTGCTCGGCGCCGACGCCGCGGTCGCCGCCGCGGCCCGCCACCTCGGGCTCGACGGCGCCAAGGTGACGGTGACCGGCCGGCCGCAGGGGCCGCGCCAGACCACCCGCCTGCGCGCCGACGCGATCTCGACCGAGGAGATCGAGGCCGGCCTCATGTGGCTGCCGATCCGCACCGGCGACGCCCGCCTGGTCTGGAACTTCCAGGTCGTCACCCCGGACGGAGAGCACTGGTACGACATGACCGTCGACGCCGTGACCGGCAAGGTGTGGACGCGCTTCGACTGGACCAACTCAGCGTCCTACCGCGTCTACCCGCAGCCCGTCGAGTCGCCGAACCACACCACGCCGCTGCCGCCCTCGGACGGCCGCGTGCTGGTCTCCAACCCCGCGGACTCGAGCGCATCGCCGCTCGGCTGGCACTCGACCGGCTCGACCAACTTCACGATCATGCGCGGCAACAACGTGCACGCCTACGAGGACTCGGACAACAACGGCGCGCCGCCGGCCTCGCAGCCGAGCTGCGGCAGCTCGCTGGTGTGCGACTTCGCGATCAATCTCACGCAGGCGCCCTCGCAGTACCGTCCGGCCGCCGTCGCCAACCTCTTCTACTGGAACAACATCATCCACGACGTCCAGTACCAGTACGGCTTCGACGAGCCGGGCGGCAACTTCCAGGTCAACACCTTCGGCAACGGCGGCGCCGGCAACGACGACGTCCGCGCCGAAGCCCAGGACGGCGGCGGCACCAACAACGCCAACTTCTCGACCCCGACCGACGGCGGCCGGCCGCGGATGCAGATGTACATCTGGACCGCGCCGAACCCCGACCGCGACGGCGACCTCGACAACGGCATCGTCATCCACGAGTACGGCCACGGGATCTCGATCCGCCAGGTCGGCGGCCCGAACAACTCGAGCTGCCTGAACAACAACCAGCAGGGGGGCGAGGGGTGGAGCGACTGGCACGCGCTGGTCTACACCGCCGAGGTCGGCGACCAGGGCACCGACGGCCGCGGCATCGGCACCTACGCGCTCAACCAGCCGACCACCGGCCAGGGGATCCGCACCCAGCGCTACTCGACCAGCCAGTCGATCAACAACTGGACCTACGCCTCGATCTCGGGCATGGCGATCCCCCACGGGGTCGGCTCGGTCTGGGCGCAGGCGATCTGGGAGGTCTACTGGGCGCTGGTCGACCAGCACGGATTCGACCCCGACCTCTACGACGCGTTCGGCGGCGCCGGCAACCAGCGGGCGCTGCTCTACGTCAACGAGGGGTTCAAGAACACCGTCTGCTCGCCGACCTTCGTCAACGCCCGCGACGGCATCATCCAGGCCGCGGCCGACAACTTCGGCGGCGCCGACGTCTGCCTGCTGTGGGAGGCGTTCGCGGCGTTCGGCCTGGGCACCAACGCGGTCTCCGGCGGCTCGAACTCGACCAACCCGACCAACGGCTTCAACGTGCCGGCCTCGTGCTCGTGCCAGCCGAACCCGATCGCCGACGCGGGACCCGACAAGAGCATCTGCGCGGGCGACTCGACCACCATCGGCACCCCGGCGCTCGCCGGCCACAGCTACTCGTGGTCGCCGGGCGGCGCCACCACCGCGCAGGTCACGGTCTCGCCGAGCAGCACCACCACCTACACGGTGACCGCCACCACCGCCTGCGGCAGCGCCCAGGACTCGGTGACGGTGACCGTGAATTCCGGCGGGGGCGGCGGCGGTCTCGACGACGATTTCGAGGGGAGCGTCGCCGGCTGGAGCGCCACCGGCCTCTGGCACCTGGCCACCAACTCGACGTGCGCGAGCCCGCAGAACGGCTTCTCGTCGCCGGTCCGCGCCTTCTACTACGGCCAGGATTCGACCTGCAACTACGCGACCGGGGCCGCCAACAGCGGGTCCCTGACCTCGCCGCAGATCTCGGGCATCACCGGCAGCTCGACGCTCACGTTCGACTACTACCGCCAGGTCGAGCTCTACACCGCCGGCTCGTTCGACCGCACCGAGGTCGACGTCATCCACTCCGGCGGCACCGACGTCGTGTTCGCGCTCGACTCGGGCGACGCCTCGTCCTCGACCTGGCAGTCGAGCGGGGCGATCTCGCTCGCCGCCTACGCCGGGGACACCATCCAGGTGCGCTTCCGGTTCAACACGGTCGACAACGTGTCGAACAACTTCGACGGCTGGTTCATCGACGACGTGGTGGTCACCGGCGGCACTCCGTGCGGGGGCGGCGGCGGCGAGTGCGCGGTGGACGACGACTTCGAGTCCGGCGCGGCCGGCTGGTCCAACTCCGCCGCGTCGACCTGCACGACCGGGGCGTACGTGCTCGGAGCACCGACGTTCGTGAGCAACGGCGGCGTCACCACCCAGCCTGCCGGCGACCACACGCCCGGCTCGGGCGTCAACGCCATCTTCACCGCGGTCAACACCAGCGCCGGGGTCGACGACGTCGACGGCGGCAACTGCATCCTCGACTCGCCGGCCTGGTCGGTGAGCGAGGCGTCGGAGCTGTCGGTCTGGTACTTCCACGGCCAGCGCGACAACGGCAGCGCCAACACCCAGGACTTCTTCCGCCTCGAGGTGTCGACCAACGGCGGCGCGAGCTACACGCCGATCGTGTCGATCGGCGATGACACGTCGCAGGCGGTCTGGACCCAGGCGACGGCGTCGATCCCGGCGGGATCGAGCGTCCGGCTGCGCGTCCAGGCCTCCGACGCCGGGACCAGCGGCGACCTGGTCGAGGCCGGCATCGACGACCTGCGGATCTGCCCGTCGAACTAGACGGGTAGCAGCGGGGGCCCGGCCATTCGGCCGGGTCCTCGCCGATCCCTTCACGCCCCCCGGTGCGCTCCGGCGTGCCGGGGGGCGTCGTTCATCGAGCGCCCGGAACGCCGTCGCTCGGCCCCCTGGACGCCCGGACGCTCCGTGGACGCTCGGGGCTTGACGAAGGGTCGCGGGCTTGTCTATCATATGGCCGTATGGTTATAAAGTTGATCAACGCCACCGTCCCCACCAAGGAGACCGACCGATGACCTGGACCGTCGACAGCGCTTTGCGCGCGATCGCCGGCGCGTTCGTGCTGCTCTCGCTCGCCCTCGGCACTTGGGTGCACCCCGGCTTCTACCTGTTCACCGCGTTCGTCGGCCTCAACCTGCTGCAGTCCGGCTTCACCCGCTGGTGCCCGATGATGAGCGTGCTGCGGCGGGCCGGGGTCCGGGAGTGACGCCGAGCGAGGAGCTGCTGCGGCGGATCGCCGAGCGCCTCAAGGCGATCGCCGATCCGACCCGGCTCAAGATCCTCCACTGCCTGGACGACCGCGAGCTGGCGGTCGGCGCGATCCTCGCCGCCGTCGGCAGCAGCCAGGCGAACGTCTCCAAGCACCTCGCCGTGCTCCGCCGCGAGGGCGTGGTCGGCTCCCGGCGCGAGGGCCTCAACGTCTTCTACCGGGTGATCGACGAGACCGCGTTCACCATCTGCCGCGACGTCTGTGACAGCCTCGAGCGCCGGCTCGAGGAGGAGCGCCGGACCCTCGACCAGGGGCGGGCCGCGGCCGGCGGCCGCCGGCTCGCGGCACGTTGAACGGCTCGATCGCCGAGCCGAGGAGGAACCCCGATGCGAGAGACCCGCGCCGCCTACGAGGCCGAGACCCCGCTCGCCTTCGACGCCGCGATCGAGCGCTGCCGCGCGGAGCTGGCGCGCGAGGGCTTCGGCGTCCTGACCGAGATCGACATCCAGGCCAAGCTCGAGGAGAAGCTGGGCGTCGAGCGCGCCCCCTACCGCATCCTCGGCGCCTGCCATCCGCCCTCGGCGGACCGCTCGCTCCAGGCCGTGCCCGAGGTCGGCGTGATGCTGCCGTGCAACGTCACGGTCTCGATCGAGGCCGGCCGCACGGTCGTCCGCGCGATGAACCCAGGCGCCGCGCTCCAGATGTTCGACCACCCGGACGTCGCCGCCGCGGCCCGCGAGGTCGGCGCGGCGCTCCAGCGGGTCGTGCGGGCGGTCGAGGCGGGGTGAAGCGGGCGCGACGGCCAGCTCGACCGCCAGCCCCCGCGCGTTCCCGCCGTGGTTCCGGCCTCGCGCTTGTAACCCGCGAGGGGATAGGTTACGGTCCAGTCTGTGGCGATCCTCGGGTTCCAGCACAAGGGTCTGGAGCTGTTCTTTACCACCGGAAGCGTTTCCAAGATCCAGGCCCAGCACGCGAGTCGGCTGCGCCTGATCCTGGGCCGACTAAACGTTGCCACGGCACCGCGAGACATGGACCTGCCCGGCCTCATCCTGCACCCGCTAAAAGGCGCCCGCCAGGGCACCTGGTCGGTTCGGGTGAGCGGCAACTGGCGGGTCACCTTCGAGTTCACGGGCCAGGAAGTCGACCGGGTCGACTACGAGGACTACCACTGAGGATCAGCCGATGAAGATGCACGACCCACCCCACCCCGGCGAGGTCTTGCGGAGCCTGTGCATGGAGCCGCTCGGACTGACGGTGACCGACGCGGCGAAAGCGCTCGGCGTCAGCCGCAAGACGCTGTCGGCGATTCTGAACCAGCGCGCGGGCGTCAGCCCCGAGATGGCCGTCCGGCTGTCGATCGCCTTCGATACCAGTGCCGAGAGCTGGTTGGCCCAGCAGGTCCAGTACGACCTCTCGCAAGCTGAGCAAAAACGGAGCTCGTTGCGGGTGAAGCGACTGTCGGCGGCGTAGAGGTTCGGATTATCCTCTGGAGGGTCGGACAGCAGTTCCAGTCCACGCTTTCGGGCTTGCGGGCAATCAAGCTGGACTGGGCTCAGTTGCTTCTCCAGAGACGTAGCGTTGGGCGAACTTCTTGAACGAGCGGTTCTTTTCCAGGAGTGCCTTCCGATGAAGGATGAGATCTTCGAATACCTCATGGCTCTCGGAATAAATGCCGTCATTCTTCTCTGCGACGATGCCAAGCCCAGTGAGTCGTCCTTTGAACTCTTCGCGGGAGCCGTCAAGGACTTCGACTACCCTGGTCTCCCAACTTGCTACATCTCCGGCCATTTCCAGGCGGAGCTGTTCCTGGGCCTCTGCTAGCAAGCCAACATACTGGCGGATATGCGGAGTCAAGTTGAAGCGGCTACCTAGCTCTCGCGCTTCGGCAACGATCCTGCGCTTGAATTTGCGGTCGCTCTGAAGCTCGCTGACATTGACAATGGGTACTATTGCATGTCTCAATAACGGCGGTGCCTTGGTCTCTTCCCACCGCCACGGGAAGCTGATGCCACTCAGGGGGAGGCTGCGATGCTGCAGGCGGTTCCGAAGCTCCTCGAGTAGCCGATACGAGAAAGACGAGTCGTACGCGCTCGACAGGTACTGCGTGAAATGAGAGAGCGCAGTCGAGTTGGGCCCGTATAGGGAAGCTACATCGTGTTTCACTTGATCGGTGTATAGCCGCGCGGTAGAGAGTAAGTTGGCGATTCGACGGTTGTCGATTCTGACATTGAGAAGAAAAGACCCCCACGCATAGTCGTTGAATACCATATGGCGGAGAGTGAGTCCCAGCAGTGTCTCCTCGAATTCCACGTAGTTCTCGATGAAAATGTCGAACTTCTCTTCGATCTCGAGCGTCAGGACAAGGTTTTGCGTGGCGTCGCGGATCTGCCCGAAGTGCTCATGCGTGATCTCGATGAGAGGCTGCGCTCCGAGTGCGAGCCGGGTAATCCCGTACCGCATCATCGCCTCAAGGCAAGCCGTCGGCTCGTGACCACATAATCGGGGCTTCATAGGCGCGGAGCCTTGCGTCGCCGGTTGCGAGAGCCAAGCCTTCCTGCTGAGCCTGAGCAATCAGCATTCGGTCGAAGGGGTCGCGGTGGTGCATCGGCAAGCTCGCCGCCGCGAGCGTGTGGCTGTGTTGGATGGCGAGGGGGCGGACATGGTTCTCGGCCAGGCGCGTTGGGATGTACTGCGCCGGCGGCGCCGGCAGCTCGAGGCGGCCGGCGGCGTGCTTGATCGCGATCTCCCAGGTGCTTGCGGCGGAGAGGAAGAGATCGTTCTCCGGGTCGACGAACGCTTGGCGGGCTTGTTCGCTCAGCCGCTCGGCTGCGCCGTTGAACCAGAGCCAGACATGGGTGTCAAGCAGGATCCGAGCCGCCATAGAACAGCTCTTCGAGCTCCGGCATCGGCTCGTCGAAGTCGTCGCGGATGACGATCCGGCCCCGGTCGCGGCCGAGCTCCCGGGGTGCCTTGGGCTGTTCGATCGGCGTGAGCCGCACCAGCGCAGTGCCGGCCCGGGCGATCACGACCTCTTCGCCGGCCATCGCCTCGTCGACCAGCCGCGACAGGTGGGTCTTGGCGTAGTGCAGGTTGACGGACTTCATGCCTGTACCCTAGCTAGATCGTGGGCTAGGGTCAATGCCTCGCACCGACGCGCTACGCCAGAAGACGGGCTTGGGGCCAAGAAAAGACGGCCCGCCGGGGCCGGAGCCCCGAGCGGGCGTGCGATCGGTCCGAGGTGGACGCTGCTCGGTGAGACGCGCCTCACTCGTGGTGGTGCGGTCCGGGGATGGCGATGCAGTCGGCCGGCTCGCCGTTGACCGTGCAGTCGCAGCCGTCGCCGCCGCACAGCACCTTGACCTCGCACTGCTCGGCGCCGCCGCAGTCGAAGGGCTCGAACTCGCCGCCGATCCCCTCGCAGTCGCCGCCCTCGCAGCGGATGTCGATCTGCCGGTGGACCGGGCCCAGGCCCTCGCGCTCCTCGACCGCGGCGGTCAGGGTCTCGCGCGCGCCGTCGCGCCAGAGCTCGATCGCGACCGTGGCGCCGTCCTCGCGGCCGCGGATCGCGTGCGCGAGGTCGTGCGGCGTGGCGACCGCCTCGCCGTCGACGGCGCTGATCACGTCGCCCACCCGGATGCCGGCGCGCGCGGCCGGGCTGTCGTCGATCACCTTGGAGACCAGCACGCCGGCCTCCTCGGGGACGCCCTGGTGGGCGCGCAGCTCGGGCGTCATCGGGGCGAGCATCACGCCCAGGTAGCCGGCGCGGCCGCCGGCGAGCGCATGGAGGTGGTGCTGGACGCCTTCGGTCCACTGCGCCGCGTCGCCGGACAGCTCGTGCACCTCGCCGTCCTCGCCGACGAAGATCATCTTGTGGGCCGCGCCGGCCGCGGGGCAGTCCTCGCCCTCGCAGGCGATCCTCTTCTCCAGACGGATCACGTGCCGCTCGCCGTCCGGGTCCTGCCCGCCGGTGCCGGCGAACGCGGCGGCGGCGGTCAGGCCGCCGGCGACCAGCGCCAGCAGGGCGAGGCGGGCGGTCAGCACCAGGGTCTCTCGGGATCTCGACATCGCGGGGTTCTCCTCTCGCTCGGGTCGGGTTGATCGGGCCGCCGCGGCCGCGCCGGCCGGCGGACCCGCGGGTCTGTTTCGACTGCCGCCGGCGCGTGGGGGCGCCGGCGCTCATCCCCTTCAACGCCCGAGGCGGTCCGGGGTTCCCGCGCCGCCGCGGCCGCCCGCCGGCGCCCGCGAGCGGGCTGC
>CAZNIX010000197.1:0-8531 GCA_964573125.1 uncultured Thermoanaerobaculia bacterium | reverse complement strand
CGCCGCGGGGCGAGCGCCGCGGCGCGCACGCGGTCGAGGGTGCGCACGTCGGAGAGCGGCTGTTCGGGGTCGAGCGCGCGCACCGCCGTGCGTACCCGCCCGGCCAGGCGCGCCGGGTCCTCGCGGCTGCGCACGAGCAGGCGGCCGCCGCCGAAGCCGTCGCCCTGGCGGTAGGCGAGGTAGACGGCGTCGCCGGCCTCGCGCTCGAGGCCGCGGCTGCGGACGTCGCCGACCACGCCGACGACCGTCAACCAGCTCGCGCCCTCGTCGATCGACAGCCGGCGGCCGAGCGGATCGCCCGCGAAGCGGCCGGCGAGGGTGCGGCCGATCACCGCCACCGGGACCGCCCCGGCGTCGTCGCCGGCGCTGAACCGCCGGCCGGCGAGCAGCGGCATGCCGAGGGTCTCGAAGTAGCCCTCGCTGACCCGTTGGACGTCGGCGAGGGGCGCCAGATCGGGCACGGCCGGCGGCTCGCCTTCGAGCTGGTAGCGGACGCGCCCCGGGCCGTCGCCGTCGAGCGGGAAGCTGCTCGCGACCGCCGCCGACTCTACCTCCGGCCCCGCGACCCGCTCGAGCAGCTCGAGGAAGAACGCGCGCGCCTCGGTCCGCTGGTCGTACTTGGTCCAGTTCAGCGGCAGGGTGACGGTGAGCACCCGGGCGGGGTCGAAGCCGGCGTCGACCCGCTGCAGGGCGTGGAGGCTGCGCCCGGCCAGCCCGGCGGCGGCGAGCAGGACCAGAGCCACCGCGAGCTGGACGACCACCAGCGCCCGGCGCAGACCGCCGCCCGGGGCGATCCGGCCGCCGCCCGAGGCGGCGAGACCGGCGGTCGGTCGGGGGCCGGAGAGCGCCGGCAGCGCCCCAAAGCCGAGCCCGGCGGCGAGAGACACCGCGACGGTGAACGCGAGCACCGCGGGGTCGAGCGCGATCTCGGCAGCGCGCGGCGTGGTGCGCGCGGCGAACGCGGTGAGCAGATCGAGCGCCCCGGCGGCGAGCGCGAGCCCGAGGATGCCGGCGGCGAGCGCGAGCAGCACCGCCTCGGTCAGGAGCTGGCGCGCCAGGCGGCCGCGGGTGGCGCCGAGCGCGGCGCGCACCGCCAACTCCTGGCGCCGGCGCAGGCGGCGGGCGAGGGCGAGGCTGGCGACGTTGGCGCAGGCGATCAGCAGCACCAGCCCGACCGCCGCCAGCAGCACGAGCAAGGTCGGCCGCGCCTCCCGGGTCAACTCCTCGGCGAGCGGCGTCACGCCGGCGGTGAACCCGGCCTCCGGCGGGTAGACCTCCGGGTGCTCGGCGGCGAACGCCGCCGCGACCGCCGTCACCTCCTCCCCGGCCTGCGCCGCGGTGACCCCCGGGCGCAGGCGCGCGAACGCGCTCATCATCCGGCGGTCGCGGTCGGCCACGAACCCCGGGTCGCTGCGGTACGGGCACGCCGAGACCGGCATGTAGACGTCGCTCTCCTCCGGGTAGTGCGGCACCGGCGGCAGCACGCCGACGATCGTGTGGGCGCGGTCGTTGAGCTCGACCGCCGCGCCGACCACCCCCGGGTCGCCACCGAAACGCCGCAGCCAGTAGGCGTGCGAGAGCACGAGCACCGCGGGGCCGCCGGGGGCGTCGTCGGCGGCGATGAACGCGCGGCCGAGCGCGGGCTCGACCCCGAGTACGTCGAAGTACGCGGGCGACACCACCCCCGTGCGCACCCGATCGGGCTCGCCGTGGCTGAGCAGAGTGAAGCTCATGCCGTGGTACTCGACCAGCGCGTCGACGCTCCGGAGGCGGGCGCGGTAGTCGTCGATCTCGTGCGCCGAGAACGCGACCTCCTCGAGCCCGGCCGGCAGCGCCCGCTGGTGGAGACGCACCAGCCGCTCGCCCCCCTCGTAGGGCAGCGGCTTGAGCAGCACGCCGTGGACGACGCTGAAGATCGCCGAGTTGGCGCCGATCGCGAGCGCCAGGGTCGCGATGACCGCGGTGGCGTAGCCGGGGCTCTTCACCAGCGAGCGGGCGCCGTAGCGGAGGTCGGCGGCGAGGTCCTCGAACCACCGCACGCCGCGCTCGTCCCGGCACTCCTCCTTGACCTGTTCGACACCGCCGAACTCGGCGAGCACCCGGCGCCGCGCCGCCGCCGGGTCCTCGCCGCGAGCGACCCGCTCGGCGACCGCCATCTCGAGGTGGAACGCCAGCTCGTCGTCCAGCTCGCGCTCGACCCGGGGGCGGGCGAAGAGCGCGCGCAGGCGGCAGCGGAAGTCGGCGAGGATGCCCATGTCCCGCGCCCTCAGGCGTGCCGCAGCACGCGCGCGACCGCCGCCGACAGCTCCTCCCAGGCCGCGGTCTCGTGCTCGAGCTGCCGCCGGCCGGCGGCGGTCAAGGCGTAAAACTTCGCCCGCCGGTTGTTCTCCGAGGCGCCCCAGCTCGCCTCGATCCACCCCTGCCGCTCGAGCCGGTGGAGCGCCGGGTAGAGCGACCCCTGGTGGACCCGCAGCACGTCGCGCGAGACCTGCTGGATGCGCTGCGAGATCCTCCAGCCGTGCTGCGGCTCGAGCGCCAGGGTGCGCAGGACCAACAGATCGAGCAGGCCCTGGAGCAGGTCGGGCCGGCTCGGGCCGGCGTCCTCGGGCCGATCCGCAGAATCCGCCATCGCACCCGCCCCCCGGGGAGCGCCTCCCCTAGACGATCTACAAGGAGGATCGCACAGTCTCTTATCGCGATTGTCAAGAGGAGCAGGTGGGTTGATGGCCCCCGCCTCTGGAGCAGAGAGTTCGCGTTGCCTCCGCTGCCTAGCCTAGCGGCCGGCTTGGGGGTTGCGCCCTGCCAGTCCATGGTATAAAGTCGTCATCCGAACTTTCCGAATTCCGAACCAGCGCCATAGCGCCAGGAGGTCCTTCAGTGCAAACAGCAGTGCGCATCGGGAGAGTCGTGGTGGCCTTCCTCGCCATCAGCATCCCCGCTCAGAGCTTCGCGGGGGTCTACTACCCTGCCGGCGACGAGGGCGTCGATGACTACTACATCGTCGTCCTGGACCCCGAAGTGCCCGACACCGAAGCGGAGGCTGAGCAGCTCGCCACGAAGTTCAACGCCCAGGTCGCCTTCGTCTATAGGGAGCTCTACCCGGCCTTCGAGGCAAGAATGAACGAACAGCAGGCGATAGCGCTGGCCGCGGAGCCTTCTGTAAAGAGCATTTATCAGGATCGCCGGATCGGCCTCTCGAAGTTCTTGAGCACACCAGTGGACTGGTGCTACGATAACCCCGGCGACACCAATCTGCGGACCCTGCCCCCGATACCCCCGTGCGGACCGCCCCTGTCCTGCGCCCAGGCGCTTTCATGCCCGCAGCCTGGAAGTGCTCCCGGCGATAGCTGCATCGACAATTGGGGACTAGATCGGATTGACCAGGTTTTCGGTTTTGATCCCGCCGACGAGGAGTTCAACTATCGTGGCGCGGGTACTGGCGTAAGAGTTTACACCATCGACGGCGGAATCCGCGGAACTAACCGCGAGTTTCTGCGGGCAGGCACGTCGATCAGCAGGGTTGAGCCGGGAGTCAACACATCGACTGAGTGCGTGCTATGCCCTCCACCACCCGGTCCGGGTGAAGTATGCTGCTCCACAGCGAATCAGGACTGCTTCTTGGGCCATGGGACGCACGTCGCCGGAATCATCGGCGGGCGTACGTTCGGGGCAGCCAAGGATGTCACCTTGATACCATTCCGTTTTGGGGGCTTTATTGGAACGCCGCCATGCTCGGTGACTCCCACAGCCGAGGCATACCTTTCAGGATTCAACCGCAGCTTAGAGCTGCTCCTGCAGTTTCACATCAGCCAACTACCGACGGCCGTGGTCAACATGAGTGTCAATGACGAAACCGGGGAATGGCACGACGTCACCAATCCGGATACACAGTTGGTACGCGACAGCATCATCGCGTTAGCGTCGCGCGACAACATCCTCCTTGTGCAATCCGCAGGCAACCAAGGTAACAGTGGGGATCCTGCAGGTGATGCCTGCAAGTACAGCTTCGGCGACGAGAGCGCGTACTCTGGATCGGACGCAGAGGCAATCGCTCGCATTGTAGTGGTCGCCGGTTACGACCCGGAACTTGGGCGGTTCGATGCAAGCCCGGCGCTCGCGAGCAACTGGGGTCCTTGTGTGGATGTCTGGGCGCCTGCGTCCGACATCGTATCGGCGGGCGGGCATGCCGGCGATCCGAACAACAACCGTGTCTGCCGGCTCACAGGCACTTCGATGGCTGCTCCTCACGTCGCGGGGGTAGCAGCACTCCTTCTTGAAGAGGCACCAAACACATCTCCCGAGCAGCTCAAGGCATCACTGATCGAGTGGGGTACATACGGCACCTTGGGTGTGTCCGGGAGCAACGGTATCGGCACGGGGTCGCCAAACGTCCGAGTGCGAAGAGCGCAAGACGCAATCTTCGAAGACGGATTCAACTGGGACCGAAGCCGCTGGTTCAGTTCGGTCATCGCGAATGGAGGGACACTTTCGATTTGTTCTCAGGCGGCCATGCCGCAAAACACCGGCCAGCAACCCGACGGCTCACCGAATGGGCTTTGTGTGGGTCTCCCGGGGAACTCGGGTGCCCAGGCTTACGTCGTTGATCACCGACCCGCGGCCGAGACGAGCTACTTTGCCCAGTTCTTCGTAGGCTACAGCGATCTTACGCTCCAGCCGAGTGCCAGCTTTGTTATTTTCGACGCCGTCGACTCAGCGGGCGCCGCCGTGCTGAGAGTACGGCTCCGTGGCGATGGCCGCGTCAGAGTCACAGCATTCGATAATTCCGGAGCCTTTCATTCGACGGAATGGATCGAGCACGGCTTGGGGGTCTCGTCTGGGCCCTTGACGCTCTCCTGGCAAGCCGGTTCCCCGGGTTCGGTCACTGTATCGGCTAACTACGGCACGGACAGCTCGGTAACGCTAGAGAACGGTTTACGTAGGATTGACCAGGTGCGCCTAGGTGCGTTGGCGGCGGTTGCTTCTGACATGACCGGGATATTTCATCTTGATACATTTGGATCGTGGAGAGATGGCGTACGAGGATCACTGGGGTTTTGCCATCCGGCCGCGGAGACCATCTTCTGTCCGCAGTGCTGCCACCCGCAGGAACCCCCGGGGGGCGAGGGCTGACCGGTTGATGGCAGTGGATCTCGTTCAAAACGGAGAATGCCGCCGCCGCATCTCACGACAGCTCGCAGGGCGGCTTTGCAGCGACGGGCGGTCACTTCCCGGATCGTCGGTACTGAGTCCCGCGGTGCGCAGCCTCCAGCGCGGGAGAAGCGTGGCTCGAGCACACCCCAAGCGGCGCCGGATTGCGCCGGCTGCCGACGGAGTACCTATGTACACGGAGAAAGCCCCTTCGAGGGCATAGATGCGGACTGTTCGGGTAGGCCGAGCCGTCCTCCGCCCTCCTCGCCACGATAGCTGCGCCCCCCGGAAGCTCTCCGCGGAGGCACCCTCGCGCGATCCATGCTACAATGGCATGGCGTTGGCGGAGACCATGAGCTGAACGCATGGCCGCGGTTGACGCTGAGGGTTTTTCATCTGTCAGCACACGCCCCGGGCGGAGGCTGCGCAAGAAGGAGACGAAAATGCCCACATCTGGTGCGAAGTCGGTGCTGCACGCCGTGGACGGCTCGTCCGCTAAGGCGCTCCGCTCTGCTCTGATGGCTGGCTTGCTTGACCCTCCGCGGGGCGCGGTCGCCAACAGAGCTCTCCGAGGGTGTCTACGGAGAATCGCGATCCTCGTCTTCGCGGCCGGCGCCGCACCAGCCGTAGCCGACCCGATCGCCTATGTCGTTGGCCCGCTTTCCAACGAAGCGGACGGACTTTCTCAGATCGACCTGGCGAACGGTGAGGTCACGGAGATCGGACCGTACTTGCTCGATCTCCAGATCACCTCCCTCGCCTTCGCGCCGAGCGGGACGCTCTACGGTCTCGGGAACGACTCGGCCGGAGGAGTGCACTTGGTGACCTTGGACCCGGCGACCGGTAGCGCGACGCAGGTGGTCGAGCTGATGCTCGAAGACCAGCCGGGCTCCTTCGAAGCGATGACCGCCGACGCCTGCGGCCGCCTGTGGGCCCAGGGATTCTTGGAGCACGCAGACGGCGACTTCCGCGAGGCGATCCTCGGCATCGACCCGACGAGCGGCGCGGTCGAGGAGATCCTGACGAACCCGATCCCGGCCGGTCCGAGAGGCCTGGCGGCGCGCGGCGAGGTGCTGTGGACCGTGCATCAGGGGGTCCTCGCGACCC
This sequence comes from uncultured Thermoanaerobaculia bacterium, assembly GCA_964573125.1. Lineage (GTDB taxonomy): Bacteria > Acidobacteriota > Thermoanaerobaculia > Multivoradales > JBCCEF01 > CAVSQV01. The sequence continues at coordinate 2,276 of CAZNIX010000197.1, read as the reverse complement.
TCGACCCCTCGACCGGTGAGATCACGCCGATCGGGGGCAGCTCGGTTCCGCCCGTGGACTACGACTTCGCCGCCGACGGCGGCCTTTGGGGGGTACGCCGCCAGCTACCGACTCCTCCAATCCCCGTCCCCGTCCCGGAGGGTGCCACCTTCCGGGTCGATCCCGTGACTGGCGACTTCGAGGTCGTGGCCGCGAACAATCGCTTCTTTCTTGGAGGCGGCGCGATCGGCCCGCCGCCGGGGACCTGCGGAGCGGCGCTGCCGATCCCGACCGCCTCGGCCGCCGGACTGGCCGTTCTCGCGGTCGTCGTTGCAGCGACCGGTACAGTCCTTCTCGGCCGGCGATCAACCCGCGCAGGGCGGGCCCGCTGAAGGGTACGGCCGCGGGGTGTTCGCGATCGTGGTTGGGCCGGTGCCGCGAGTGCGGCACCGGCCCTGAGGATCCTACGGCACGACCAACGACCAGCGGGCCTCGTCTCCGCTCTCGAAGCCATCGGCGAAGATCGCCGTCGGCCAGCCGACGTCGATGAACTGGTCGAGCGTGAGGTCGAGGTCGTCGGTCAGGCTGGCGTTGATCGCCGGCTCCATCAGGAGGTTCGGGTCGGCGGCGGGGGTCCAGTGCGAGATCGAGGAGCCGAGCGCCAGCGGGTTCGGCGCGTTGAGCCGGAGGCTCCCGCCGTTGGTGCCGGCCAGCGTTCCGAGGGGATCCTCCTGCAGGGTGGCGTTGACGCCGGGCGCCGGCAGGTTGGCCTTGATCGAGGTGCCGAGCGCCTGGGTGATCCCGAGCGAGGGGATGGTCGCGGTCGGATCGCTGCCGCCCATCGGCGGCAGGCCGGAGGCGACGTTGTTCGCGATCAGCACGCCGGTCGCCCCCGCGGCCTGGGCGCTCGCGCTCTTGACCACGAACGTGCAGGTGCCGCGGTCGACGAGCGCGATGTTGCCGCTGACGGCGGGGCCGTTGATCAACGGCCCGCACCCCTCGCTCGGCAGGCCCGAGCCGTCGTCGACCACGACGATGTTGCCGGTGACGCTGCCGGCCGAGACCGACGGCCCGTAGGCCGCGGCCTGGGCTTCGTAGTCGCCGGCGATCGGCCCCGGCGAGTTGACGGTGACCACCGGCACGACGCCGAGGACGTCGCCGATGCGGGAGGCGACCGCCGCCCCCGACCAGACCACGAACGGGTCGTTGATCGCCGAGGCGACGCGCTCGCCGTTGGTCATCTGCGGCCACAGCTCCCCGGTCGAGTTGTCGAAGATCAGCCGCGAGTAGGTGTCGGGGAACCCGTCCTGCATCACTCCGGTAGTGAGGTTGACGAAGTTGGAGAAGCCGAGGCCGTGGGCCAGCTCGTGCTCGACGACCGCCAGCAGGTCGATCTGGATGCCCTCGTTGTGGTCGAGGCCGTAGTAGAAGCCGATGCCACCCAGGCAGTTCGGGTCGGAATCGACGTTGAGGTTGAAGTTCGCGTTGATGTCGTGGAGCCCGGGGTTGAGGTCAACTTCGGCCAGAGAGTTGGCCAGCGCCGATTGGTACCAGGTATTGGCGAACGGAGCGTTGGCGAAGTCTCGGAACCAGGCGGAGATGCCGGCGGAGCCGAGGACGCCACTGGTTGGGGTGCAGGGAGGGTTGATGATGGCGATGAACTGGGCGTTGACGATGATCGGGACCGGGCTTTGGATCAACTGGCCGTGGAGGATCGCCGCGCGCTGGAAGACGATCAGCCGCTGCTGGCCGAGCGTGGTGCCGGGGTTGGTCGGCAGCGGCGCGACCGGCGTCGGGTCGTTGAAGCCGACCCCCGGTGCGTTGATGTTGTTAATGATGATGGTCGAGGCCTGGCCAGAGGCGACTGCCGGTGCGAGGAGCAGGAGGCGAGCGCGACGGCTCCGGCGCGGAGGCTAGCGGTCATCGCGCACCTCCTGGGGGTGCGACTGGCCGGCCTCGCCCGCGGCGGCCGCCGGCTGCGCGCCGGTCAGGATCGCCACCGCCTGCGAGGGATCTCCGGTGCAGTGGGTCACGATCGCCCCGTCCGGCCCCCGGGTGGCGAGCAAGAACTCGAGAAAGCGACCCTGGAGGTCGACCATCACGGTACCGTCGGGTAGCGTCACAGGCACCAGCCCCTCGTGGCTGCGAATCGGGGCCCATTCCGCGGCGAGCTCCGCCAGCTCCTCGGCGGTCGGCGCCCGCAGCGCGCCGGTCTCGGTGTCGCGGAAGGCGACCAGGCCGGCGGCCGGCGTGGGGGCCGCGGAGGCGGCCGGCCTGGCCGCCGCCGGCTCGGCGGC
>CAZNIX010000196.1:0-8586 GCA_964573125.1 uncultured Thermoanaerobaculia bacterium | reverse complement strand
CGCCGAGGTGCTGGCGGCGGGCGCCGACGCGGTGGCGGTCGTCGGCGCCGCCTGCCGGGGCGGCGACGTCGAGGGGAGCTGCCGTCGCCTCCTCGCCGCCGCGGCGGCCGCGCCAACCGGGGAGGGCGGCGGGCGGTGAGCGCCGGCGAGCACTTCTCGAGCCGCTGGGGGCTGGTGCTCGCCACCCTCGGCATGGCGGTCGGCACCGGCAACATCTGGCGCTTCCCGCGCGTGGTCGCGAACAACGACGGCGGGAGCTTCCTGATCGCCTGGGTGGTGTTCCTGCTGATCTGGTCGGTGCCGCTGATGATGGTCGAGTTCGCGTTCGGCAAGCGCGCCCGGCGCGGCTGCGTGGGCGCCTTCGCCGCGCTCGCCGGCCGCGGCCGCGCCTGGATGGGCGGCTGGGTGGCGCTGACCGCCACCTGCATCATGTTCTACTACTCGGTGGTCTCGGGCTGGTGCCTGCGCTACCTCGGCGCGGCGCTGACCGGCGAGCTGGCGCGGAAGGACCCGGGCGCGGTGTGGAGCGGCTTCGCCGGCTCGGGCGCGGCGGTCCTCACCCACGCGCTGGCGCTCGGCCTCGCGTTCGCCGTGGTCTGGTTCGGCGTGCGCGGCATCGAGCGGGTGGCGCGGATCGCGATCCCGACGCTCGCCGTCCTGGTCGCGGTGCTCGCGGTGCGCGCGGTCACCCTGCCCGGCGCCGAGCGCGGTCTCGAGTTCATGTTCAGCCCGCGCTGGGAGTCGCTCGCCCGGCCGACGGTGTGGCTCGAGGCGCTGACCCAGAACGCCTGGGACACCGGCGCCGGCTGGGGGCTGATCCTGACCTACGCGATCTACATGCGGGCACGCGAGGACGTGCCGCTCAACGCCTTCCTGATCGGCTTCGGCAACAACTCGATGTCGCTCCTCGCCGGAATCATGGTGCTGTGCACGGTGTTCGCGATCAACCCGGGCGCGCGGGCGGAGATCGTCGGCGCCGGCAACGAGGGGCTGACCTTCGTCTGGATGCCGCAGCTCTTCGCCCAGATGCCGGCCGGCGGCTTCTTCATGGCGCTGTTCTTCCTCGCGCTGTCGTTCGCGGCGCTGACCAGCCTGATCTCGATGCTCGAGTTGGCGACCCGCGTGCTGATCGACTTCGGCTTCGTGCGCCGGCGCGCGCTCGGCTGGGTCGGCGCCGCCGGCTTCGTGCTCGGCCTGCCGTCGGCGCTCTCGATGGCGGTGTTCCGGAACCAGGACTGGGTGTGGGGGGTGGGGCTCCTGCTCTCGGGCCTGTTCTTCGCCCTCGGCGCCAGGAGCTTCGGCGTCGAGCGCCTGCGCCGCGAGGTGATCAACGGCGCCGGCTCGGACCTCGCGGTCGGTCGCTGGTGGACCTTCCTGATCGCGGTCGTGGTGCCGGTCGAGGCGGTGGTGTTGATCGTCTGGTGGCTCTGGTCGTCGTACGCCGCCGACCCCAAGGGCTGGCTCGACCCGTTCGCCGCCTTCAGCCCGGGCGCGGTGCTGGCGCAGGGCGCGGTGGCGCTCGCCGCGCTCGCCGCGGCCAACCGCTGGCTGGCGCGGCGGAGCCTGGCGGCGGTCGCGCTCGGCGCGGAGAACTCCGGATGAGCCCCGCCGCGCTGGTGACCATGATCGCGGTGTGCGCCCTGGTGTGGGGCGGATTCGCGGCGCTCCTCGGCCGCGCCCTCGCCCGCGAGCGCGGCCGGCGGCGATGAGGATCTACTTGACCGGCTTCATGGGAGCGGGCAAGACCGCGGTCGGGCGCCTCCTCGGCGCGCGCCTGGGGCTGCCGTTCGCCGATCTCGACGAGGAGATCGAGCGCCGCGCCGGGCTCACCGTGCGCGAGATCTTCGAGCGCGGCGGCGAGCCCGAGTTCCGCCGCCTCGAGCTGGCGACCCTCGCCGAGCTGATCGAGCGCCCCGACCTCGTGCTCGCCACCGGCGGCGGCACGCCGGCGGTCGAGGCGACCGCCCGCCTGCTCGAGACGAGCGGCGTGACGGTGTGGTTGAATCCGCCGTTCGCGACCATCGTCGAGCGCATCGGCGCGCTCGGCAAGGCCAGCCGGCCGCTGTTCCGCGACGAGGTCGAGGCCTGGCGGCTCTACCGCTCGCGGCTGCCGGCGTACCGCGCCAGCGACCTGCGGGTGGACGTGGCGCCGGGGGAGACCGAAGACGAGGTGGCGGCGCGGGTTGCGCTGCTGGTGCCATGCGATACCTGATCCTCTCCGACATGCACGGCAACTGGGAGGCGCTGCGCGCGGTGCTCGCGCACTCCCGGCGCAAGCGCCACGACCGGGTGCTGATGCTCGGCGACGTGGTCGGCTACGGCGCCGCCCCCAACCAGGTGGTCGAGTCGCTGCTCGGCATCCGCGGGCCGATGGTCGCGATCCGCGGCAACCACGACAAGGTGGTCGCCGGCCTCGACAGCGGCGCCAGCTTCAACCACGCGGCGCTCGAGGCGGCGCGCTGGACCGCCGAGCGCCTCGAGCCGCGCCACCTGCGCTACGTGCGCGAGCTGGCGGCGGGGCCGGTCGAGGTCGAGCCGGGGGTGGCGATCTGCCACGGCTCGCCGCTCGACGAGGACGCCTACGTGCTCACCGACCTCGACGCGTTCGAGATCTTCGCCGTCCACCCCGCCTGGCTGACCTTCTTCGGCCACACCCACGTGACCTCGGTGTTCTCCCACGCCGCCGGCGGCGTCCGGGTCGCCGCGCTGCGCGGCGACACCGGCCGCCTCCAGCTCGACCCCGCGGTGCGCTACCTGATCAACCCCGGCTCGATCGGCCAGCCGCGCGACCGCGACCCCCGCGCCTCGTACATGACCTACGACACGGAACGTCAGGTGGTGCGCTGGTACCGCGTCCCCTACCCGGTCGACCGCGCCCAGCAGCGCATCCGCGACGCCGGCCTGCCGGGGATGCTGGCGGATCGGCTGGGGGTGGGGATGTAGGGGGCGGATCCAGGAGGAGATCGATGGCGAAGGCTGAGCGAAACCTCGGGCAGGAGGTCCTCGAGGGTATCCGAGAGATCAAGCGCGGCGACCACGGGCGTGTGATCGCGGTGCCGCCCGAGGGGTCTACGCCTCGTCGCCCTCGGCCGGCGGCGCCGCCCGCCCGGCCGCGACCCGCTCGAGGACGAGCGCCTGGCGGAAGCGCTGGGTCATCGCCAGCAGGCCGCCCGAGAGGATGATGCCGAGGCCGATCCAGACCAGCAGGATGAGCGGCTTCTTGGTGACGTCGAGGGCGAGCCGGGGCGGCAGCTCGCCGGCGCTGAAGCCGGCGACGTCGAGCTGCACCGCGCCGGCGGTGGCGTTGATCCCCGCCACCCGCACCAGCCCGCCGCCGGGGAGCGCGAGCGGCGGCGCGTCCACGAACCCCTGGCCGCCGAACGTGTAGAGCGGAATCACCCGCTCGGCGGCGCCGTCGCGCTCGAGGGTGAGCACGGCGCCGACGGTGATCGGGCCGCCGCTCTGGATCTGCTCGAGCGCGTTGCCGCGGGCGTTGAGGTCGAAGCCCTCGAAGCGCAGCTCGGCGCCGTCGATCCGGTGCGCCTCCCCCTTGGCGATCTCCACCCGCTCGGGCTCGCCCGCCCGCCGGCCGGGGTCGAACTCGATCGGCGAGATGTAGAGGTCGAGCAGCCAGAAGTGCTCGACGTGGGGGTTGACCATGAGCTGGCGGGTGCGCTGGTTGAGGAACATCTTCGGGTAGGCGTCGTAGGCCGTGCCGTTCGCGCGCTCGACCCGCACCACCATCCGCTCGCGCTCGCCCCCGCTCGCCGGCAGCATGCCGGTGAAGGTGAGCGTCATGTCCTCGACGCGCTCCGGCTGGTTGAACGTCAGCGTCACCTTGCGGCTCTGGTCGTAGGCCGACGAGGCGATGAAGCCGAGGAGGATCACCCCCACCCCGACGTGGGCGAGGTAGCCGCCGGCCGTCCCGAGGCCGCCGGTGCGCGCGCGGGCGACGGTCTTCTGCACGTTGGTCGCGAGCGCCGCGACGGCGAGGAAGACGAACAGCACGTGGAGCGGCTCGCGCACCGCGATCGCCGCGGCGGCGGCGGCGACCACGGCCGCGATCGCCGCCGCCGGCACGAGCTTCCGGAGCAGCGCGCGCGGCGCCTCGGCGCGCCACGTCAGGAACGGCACCGCCGCGAGCAGCAGGCAGACGATGAGCGCGAGCGGCAGGTTGACCCGGTTGTAGAAGCTCGGCCCGACCTGGCCCGGGGTCTCCATGAAGCGGGTCAAGAGCGGCGCCGAGGTGCCGGCGGTGATCAGCAGCGCCGAGAGCGCCACCACGATCGTCCCGGTGACCATGAACGCGCCGCGCGAGAGCAGCGGGTCGGCGTTCTCGCGGGTCGGGATCTGCCGCCACCGGGTCGCGATCAGCCACGCCGGGATGGCCACGAACACCGCCATCTGCAAGACCAGCGCACCCGCGATCCCGAGGTCGACGAAGCTGTGGACCGAGAAGTCGGCGAGCACGCCCGAGCGGGTGAGGAAGGTGCCGTAGAGCACCGCCAGGTAGACCAGCGCGGCGAGCACGACGTTGGCGCGCCGGTAGCGCTTCTTGACCCGCTCCATGTGCAGGCCGTGGATCAGCGCGACGCCGAGGATCCACGGGATCAGCGACGCGTTCTCGACCGGGTCCCAGCCCCAGTAGCCGCCCCAGCCGAGCGTCTTGTAGGCCCAGAAGCCGCCGAGCATGATCGCCAGGCCGAGCACCAGGAAGCCCGCGAGCGCCCAGGGGAACGCGCGCGCCGCCCAGCCGTCGTATTCGCGCCGCCAGAGCGCCGCCATCGCGATCGCGAACGGCACCGCCGCGAGCGCGTAGCCGACGAACATGATCGGCGGGTGGATCACCATCCACGGGTCCTGGAGCAGCGGGTTGAGCCCCTCGCCGTCGAGCGGGGTCTCGGCCATCATCGCGAACGGGTTCTGGCGCACCAGGATCAGCAGCAGCCCGAGCAGAGTCAGCGTGTAGACCCCCATCACCGCCGGCTCGGCGCGGCGGCCGGCGGCGCGCGCGAGCGGGAGGCCGAGCAGGGACCCCCATAGCAGCCAGATCAGGAAGCTCCCCTTCTGGCCGGCCCAGAACGCGGCGAGCTGGAAGTGGGTGGGCAGGTCGAGCCCCGAGTACTGGTGGACGTACTCGATGCGGAAGTCGCGCCGCCCGAGCGCGAGCAGCAGGACGGCCGAGGCGGCGACGATCGCGAGCGCGTAGAGCAGGTAGGCGCGGCGGGCGAACGGGCGGGCGGTCTCGTCGCCCCTGAGGAGCTGAGCCCAGCCCCAGAGCGCGGCGACCGCGAACGCGAGCGCGCACCAGAGCGCGACCGCGCCCGGCAGGTAGAGCTGGGACAGATAGTCCATGATCGCGCCCCCTCGCCGGTGCGGCCGGTACGGCCGCAACGGTCTGCTCGGCTAGCTGTACTCCTTGACCTCGGCGCCCTGGTATTTGCTCGGGCACTTGACCAGCAGCTTTTCGGCCGCGAACTCCTCGCTCGCCGGGTCCCAGTGGCCGATCGCGACGATCGAGATCGCGTCCTCGAAGTTCGCCGGCTTGAGCCCGGTGTAGCGGACGCGCAGGGTCTCGCCGCTCGCCTCCTCGCGCAGGGTGAAGCGCAGGCTCGAGTCGTCCAGGCTGTAGTCGGACGATCCCTGCTCCAGCCCGCCGGCGACCTGCACCGTGCGCTCGGCCGCGCGCGCCTGGCGGTACGAGACGTAGGGGGTCAGCGAGTCCTGGAACGACGACAGGGCGAAGCCGGCGAAGGCGACGAGCAGGACGCCCCCCAGCAGGTAGATGCGCTTACGGTTCATCGTCGGCCTCCGGTCGGGCCCGCTCGACCGCGCGCACCTTCTTGCTCAGGCGCAGCAGGTAGAGGAACAGGCCGGTCCAGATGATCAGGTTGACGGCGAGGATGCCGAGGCGGACGGCGGTGCCGGTGTCGACGGTGCTCGGGTCCATGGTCGCGGGTCCTGTATCGGTGTCAACCGGCTCAGGCCTCCAGCCCATTCCGCCGCGCGACCGCGGCGAGCCGGCACTGGAGGGAGTGTACCCAGAAGAAGAGTGCGGTGAAACCCGTCGATCCAGACACCAGGACGGCGAGCACGGCCGGGTCCATCTTGACCTCGCCCTCGGTGTTGATCACCGGCTCGGGGTGGAGCGAGAACGCGGCGATGCGCGGCGCGATGAAGAACAGGAACGGCGCCACCACCAGCCCGAGCACGGCGTAGCCGGCGGCCAGCCGGCGCCGGGTCTCGTGGTCGGCGACCGCCGCGCGCAGCGCCAGGTAGGCGGCGTAGAAGAGGAGCGCGAGCACGATCGTGGTCTGGCGGGGGTCCCAGTTCCAGAACGCGCCCCACTCGATGCGCGCCCAGATCGACCCCGACACCGTCGCCAGGACGCCGAACACCAGACCCAGCTCGACCGCGGCCTTGGCCGCGGCGTCGCGCCGCGGCGCGCGCCCCTTCAAGTACATCGCCGAGGCGACGCCGGCGGTGATGAAGGCGACGAACGCGTTCCACGCCATCGGCACGTGGAAGAAGACGATCCGGCTCGATTCCCCGCCGCCGACGAAGCCGGTCAACGGCGGCGCCCACCAGAGCGCGCCGGCGATCACCAGGGCGATCCAGAGCCAGAGCAGCCAGGCGAGGACGGTCTTCATGGCGTGCACGAGGCGTGAGGAGCTACGGGTTCCACATCGCCGGAAAGAGCATCAACCCGGCGACGATCACGCTGGCATCATACAGGACGAGCTGGGTCGGGCCGACGTTGGCCGGCTCGCCCGAGACCGCCTGGCGGGTGAGCGCGACCGCCATCACCAGCAGCGGCACGAGCACCGGGAAGAGCAGCACCGCGAACAGCGTGCCGCGCGCCCGCGCCTGCGCGACCATCACGGCGACCAGGGTGGAGGCGGCGGCCAGGCCGACCGCGCCGAGGAGCAGGACCGCCAGGAGGAGCCCCGGCGACTCGACCGGGAGCTGGACCATCGCCAGGTAGAGCGGGGTGGTGATCGCCTCGAGCGCGACGAGCAGAGTCAGCCCGTAAGCGAGCTTGCCGGCGAAGAGCGCCGACGGCGTCGCCGACAGGCGCAGGGCGGTCGCGGTGTGGGTCTCCTCCTCGGCGACGAAGAGGCGCGGCAGCCCCGCCGTGGCGGCGAAGAGCAGGATCAGCCAGAGCACCGCCGAGAGCACCGAGGGGCCGTTCGGCGCCCCGCCGATCGGCCCGAGCGCCATCGAGACCACGACCAGGGTGGCGACCGCGAAGAGCCCGAGCGTGTTGAGCGCGAAGCGGGTGCGCAGCTCCGCCCGCCAGTCCTTGGCGAAGACCGCGGCCGCCTCAGCCAGCCAGCTCGACACGGCGCACGCTCCCCGGGAGATCGATCGGGGCGGGGTTGGCGACCACGGCCGCGGCGCCGCGCTCGAGCCGTTCGGCGAGGAGCTCGGCGACCAGCCGCCGCCCGGGCGGATCGAGGTTGGCGAGCGGCTCGTCGAGCAGCAGCACCTCCGGCTCGTGGAGCAGCGCCCACGCCCAGCGCAGCCGCTGGACCATCCCCGAAGACAGCGCCCCCGCGGCGCGGTCGTGCGGCAGGCCGACCCGGTCGAGCAGCGCCGCGCCGCGGCCGGGCTCGGCGCCGCGCAGGCGGGCGAAGAACGCGAGGTTCTCGGCGGTCGTCAGCGGCTCGTAGAACGCGAGGTCGGGCGCGACATAGCCGACCGCTCGCCGCCGCTCCGCCGGCGCCAGCGCCCCGCGGTCCCCGACGGTCATCCGCACCTCCCCGCGGTCCGGCGCGAGCAGCCCGGCCAGGCAGCGCAGGAGCGTCGACTTCCCCGACCCGTTGGCCCCGGTCACCAGCAACACCTCCCCCGTCCCGGCGCCCCCCGACACCCCGGAGAGCACCCGCACCCGGCCGAACCGCCGGTGGAGGTCGCGGAACTCGATCGCCGGCACGGCGGGGATTATAGGGGCCTGGGCGGCTAAGATCCTGCTCATGCCGCGCGCACCGATTCCCGTCGTCGCGATCGCCCTGGCCGCCGCCTGGGCGATGGCGTGCACCTCGGCCACGCCCCCGCCCGCGACCCCGGGCACCGGCCTGCCCGCCCCGCCGCCCGCGGCCGCCGCCGAGCTGCCGGTGATCGACGTCCCCCACCTCGAGGAGCGCGCGCTCCTGCTGCTGCTCGCCGATCGCCTGCTCTACGAGCCGGTGGCGGTGACCGGAGCGATGAACGGGCCCTCGGAGCTGCGCGCGGAGCTGGCGGTGGCGCTCGGGCGGATCGGGGACGCGCGCGGGCTGGCCGATCTCGAGACGCTGCTCGCCGACGACGCGGTCGAGGTGCGGCGGGCGGCGGCGTTCGCGCTCGGCGAGCTGGGGGAGCCGGCGGCGGTGCCGGTGCTGCGGCTGGCGGCGGCCGACGCCGACCGCGAGACCGGGGCGCTCGCGATCGAGGCGTTGGGCAAGCTCGGGACCCCGCTTTCGACCGCCGAGGCGGCGCTCGCCGGCCTGCCGGAGGGCGAGCGCCGGGCGCGGCTGCTGCCGCATCTGTTCCGCTTCGATCCCGCCGAGCGGCGGCCGCTCGCCGAGGCCGGCCTCGCGCTCGACG
>CAZNIX010000195.1:0-8590 GCA_964573125.1 uncultured Thermoanaerobaculia bacterium | reverse complement strand
ATCTGAGCTGATTTGCCTTGTGAGCTGCCGCGGCCGACCGGCGCGCGCCGGAGGGACCCTCCCGCGGCCTCGGGGACAACGATCTCGACGGAGGAAACCATGCTGAACAAGCGCATCCTGTGCGTGCTGATGGCGGTGGCCTGCCTGGGCGTCGCCGGCTCGCTGGCGGCCCAGGACGCCGGGCGCGTCGAGGGCCGGGTGACCCGGCCGGACGGCGCTCCGGTGGCCGGGGTGGCGGTGGCGATCGAAGGGGTGGGCGCGGCGGTGACCGGCGCCGACGGGAGGTTCGCGTTCGACGCCGTGCCCGCGGGCGACCACACGCTGAGCCTCACCCTGGGCCAGAACGCGAAGCAAGAGACGGTGACGGTCGCCGCCGGTGCGACCGCCGAGGTCGGCGTCGAGGTCGACTGGGAGCCCTCCTTCGTCGAGACCATCACCGTGTTCTCGGCCTCGCGCCGCGCCGAGCGCATCGTCGAGGCGCCGGCGGCGGTGACCATCGTCACCGCCGAGGAGGTCGAGCGCCAGGCCTCCCACGGCCAGCTCCCCAAGGTCCTCGAGTTCACGCCCGGCGCCGAGGTCACCCAGAGCGGCCTCTACGATTACAACGTCAACACCCGCGGCTTCAACAGCTCGCTCAACCGCCGCGTGGCGACCCTGGTCGACGGCCGCGACCCCTCGGTGCCGTTCCTCGGCTCCCAGGAGTGGGCGGCGGTCTCGTTCCCGCTCGACGACCTCCAGAGCGTCGAGCTGGTGCGCGGGCCGAGCGCCGCGCTCTACGGCGCGAACGCCTCGAGCGGCGTGCTCAACCTGGTGACCAAGGCGCCGCGCGACAGCCAGGGCGGTCAGGTGCGGCTGGCCGCCGGCGAGCTGTCGACCACCAACGCCGACGCCCGCTGGGCCGGCGGCCTGACCGACAGCCTCTACTTCAAGGTCCAGGGCGGGATCCGCGACAGCGGCGATTTCGCCCGCTCGCGCAACGTGCGCGGCGAGTACGCGGCGCTCTGCGCGGCCGGCCAGACCGACTGCCTGCCGCGCGAGGTGGTGCCGCTCGACCCGGAGGACGACGACTCGATCTCGTTCGGCTCGGCGCGCTTCGACGCCTACCTCGGCGACTCGGGGCTCTTCACCGTCGAGGCCGGCCTCGCCGACGTCGAGGGGCCCGTGTTCCAGACCGGCATCGGCCGCGTCCAGGTCCAGAAGGCCGAGCGCACGTGGACGCGCGGCAACCTCAGCTATCCGCACTGGAACCTGCTCGCCTACTGGAACGAGCGCGACGCCTCGAAGCAGCTCGCGATGTCGTCGGGCGCGAACCTGGTGCTCGACGACTCGAACTGGGCGCTCGAGGGGCAGACCAACTGGGACTTCGCCGGCGGCGACGCCCGGCTCGTGGCCGGCCTCTCCTACGGCGAGGAGGAGATCGACAGCTTCGACCCCCGCACCGGGCGCCAGACCTTGCTCTTCGAGCCGGTCGACGCCGACTTCACCGCCGTCTTCGGCCAGCTCGACTGGGCGCTCGGCGAGCAGTTCAAGCTGGTCGTCGCCGGCCGCTACGACGAGTCCTCGCTCCACGACAGCCAGTTCTCGCCCAAGGGGGCGCTGGTCTACTCGATCAACCCCCACCACACCCTGCGCCTGACCTACAACGAGGCGTTCCAGGTCGCGAACTACTCGGAGTACTTCCTCCAGGCACCGGCCGCGCCGCCGGCCAACCTCGCCGGCGTCAACGCCCTGGTCTGCCTCGCCAACGGCGTCAACTGCGGCCTCGGGCTCACCCCGGTGCTGGCGCTCGGCAACGAGGACCTCGAGCTCGAGGAGGTCGACACGATCGAGCTCGGCTACAGCGCGATCCTCGGCGGCCGCACCTACCTGACCGTCGACTACTACCAGTCCGAGAACAGCAACTTCATCACCGACCTGCTGCCGCAGCTCGGCACCGCGCTCGGGCGGATCAACCCGAGCTTCGGACCCTGGCAGCCGCCGGCCGGCGTGCCCGAGGCGCTGGCGGCGGTCGTCCGCAGCCTGGTGCCGCTGCTGTCGAACAACGTCGACGGTTCGAACATCCTCGCCGCCGCGAGCTACACCAACTTCGGCGACGTCGACACCGAGGGGATCGATCTCGGCGTCAACCACTACCGGAGCGACGGCTGGACCCTGAGCTTCAACTACTCCTGGTTCGACTTCGAGATCCAGGACCCGCTGCCGGGCCTCGAGCGGCTGCTGCTGCCCAACTCGCCGCCGAACAAGCTGGCGGCCGGGGCGATCTACGCCCGCGACCGCTTCGACCTCGGCGGGTCGTTCCGCTGGGTCGACGACTTCCGCTGGGCGGTGGGGCCGTTCCAGGGCGACGTCGAGGCGTACTACACGATCGACCTCAACGGCAACTACCGGATCGGCGACAACTGGACGGTCGGGGCGACGATCGCCAACATCACCGACAACGAGCACTGGGAGGCCTGGGGCGGCGACGTGATCGGCCGCCGCGCGCTGGCCCACGTCGCGTTCGGCTGGTAAACGGGGAAGGCGGGCCGCTTGGGGGCCGTTTTGTTGACTCGGCCCCCGCGGCCCCTTAGACTGCCAAGTTCGGGACGGGGCGTGGCGCAGTCTGGTAGCGCACCTGCCTTGGGCGCAGGGGGTCCCCAGTTCAAATCTGGGCGCCCCGACCAGGAAGGAGCCTCAGCGATCGGCCCCGGCTGCCTGTAGCTCAGCGGGATAGAGCGGCGGCCTTCTAAGCCGTTGGTCGGGGGTTCGAATCCCTCCAGGCAGGCCAAGTTCTTTCGCAGTTCAGGTCCCAGACCGAGACGACGGTGAGCGTAGCTCAATGGTAGAGCGCTGGACTGTGGCTCCAGTGGTTGGGGGTTCGAGTCCCCTCGCTCACCCCACAGCCGGCCAGCGCGCCCTTAGCTCAGCTGGATAGAGCGACGGCCTCCGGAGCCGTAGGTCAGAGGTTCGAGTCCTCTAGGGCGCACCATCCCCTCCGCTCCCGTCGGCGACGACGTTCCCCACCTTTCGCACCCTCACCCCAGCTCGCCCTTGAGCACCCGGACCGCCTGCCCGCCCAGGGTCACCCGGTCGCCGCGCACGCCGACCTTGACCACGCCGCCGCGGGCGGAGAGCTGGCGGCCGGTCAGCTCGGTCTTGCCCAGCTTGGCACCCCAGTAGGGGCCGAGGCAGCAGTGAGCGGAGCCGGTGACCGGGTCCTCGTCGATCCCGAACGCGGGGGCGAAGTAGCGGGAGACGAAGTCGAACTCGCGCGATGCGCCACGGGCGGTGACGATCACGCCGCGGGTCTCGACGCGGGCGAGGGCGCGGAAGTCGGGGGCGAGCGCGAGGAGCGCGGCGCCGTCGCCGACCTCGACCAGCCAGTCGAGGCGGTTGCGGCCCGCCCAGCGGGCGCCGGGGAGGCCGAGGGCGGCGAGCAGGCGCGCCGGGGGCTTGGCCTCCGCGGCGGGCTCGGCGGGGAAGTCCATCGCGATCCAGCCGTCAGCGCCGCGCCGGCAGGTGAGCCGGCCGGAGAGGGTGTCGAAGCGGGCTTCCTCGGCGGGCGCCAGGTGGCCGTCGAGCCACAGCAGGTGGGCGCTCGCGAGGGTGGCGTGACCGCAGAGGTCGACCTCGCGGGCGGGGGTGAACCAGCGGAGATGGAAGGCGTCGCGCTCGCAGAGCAGGAACGCGGTCTCGGAGAGGTTCATCTCGCGCGCCACGCTCTGCATCCAGGCGGGCTCGGCGGGCGCCGGCAGCAGGCAGACCGCGGCCGGGTTGCCGGCGAACGGCTCGGCGGTGAAGGCGTCGATGACGCTGATCGGGATGGCCATGGGGCGGAGCCTATCGCCCGCGACGGGTCGGGGCAGCCGCCGCCGGGGCGACGCCGGGCGGCTTCACAGCGATCCCCGCGTCGCAACCCACTCGACGGGCTGGCCGGTGATCTCGGCGATGCGGTCGTAGTCCTCGTCGTAGTGCCAGATCACGGCCTTGGCCGCCTCCGCGCAGGCCGCGATGACGAGATCGGGGATCTTGACGCTGCGATGGTGCAGCCCGCCGCGCCGGGCGAGCTGCTTCTGGACCGCGAGCGCCCGCTCCCACTCGCTCGCCCCGCAGGGGAGCTGATGGAGGGCGAGCAGCTCGGCGTCGATCCGGTCGTAGTCGTCGGCGCTGCGCGCGGAATAGAGGATCTCGAGGCGGACCGGAGCACAAGTGGCGAGGGAGTCGTCGAGCAGGCGGCGCTGCCACGCCGCCGCCACTTCGGGATGCGCGGCGCGGTGCCAGGCGCTGGTGTCGGCGAGGTAGAGCGTCACCGCCGCCACCGCCGGCTCTCGGCGAGCACCTCGTCGCCGCGGTCGATCCCCTCGCCCGAGCGGATGCGCTCCGCGAGCCGGCGGCGCAGGTCGGCGCGCAGGACCTGGTCGAGCGCCCGTTCGATCGTGTCCTTGACGCCCTTGGTGCCGAGCACGCGCTGGGCGCGCGTCAACTGCTCCTCGTCGAGCTCGACGGATGTGCGTCGCATGGCGAAAGTCTAGCATAGAGCTAGAGAGCGCGTATGCATACCACGGCTAGCGGTGGGGATGCGCCCAGCGACCCGGCCAGGGCACCGGCCACCGCCGGCTCATGCCGGGATCTCGGGTCGCGGCGGCCGCGAACGCTGCGCGATGGTCCCCGGGCGGCCGCGTGCCGGTATCATCGCCGCCGTTTCGATCGACCGTCGCGCGGCGGCGGCGCACGGAGCCCGCGATCCGCTCCCGCCGTTCGGAGGTGGAGAACCGGTGAACGAACCCGTCCGCATCACCCTTGCGGTCAACGGCGAGCGACGGACGCTCGGGGTCGAGCCGCGGCTCTTGCTCTCGGACGCGCTGCGCCACGGGCTCGGGCTGACCGGCACGCACGTCGGCTGCGAGCACGGGGTGTGCGGCGCCTGTACGGTACTGTGGGACGGCGAGCCGGTGCGCTCGTGTCTGATCTTCGCGGTCCAGGCCGAGGGAGCGGAGCTGACCACGGTCGAGGGGCTGGCCCCCGAGGCCGGCGCGCTCCATCCGCTCCAGGAGGCGTTCCGCGCCGAGCACGCCCTGCAGTGCGGCTTCTGCACCCCGGGCATCCTGATGAGCCTGGTCGCGTTCCTGCGCGAGCGCCCCGATCCGGACGACCGGGAGGTGCGCGAGGCGCTCTCCGGCCACCTGTGCCGCTGCACCGGCTACGAGAACATCGTGCGCGCGGCGATGCGGGTCGCCCGCGGTGCGAGGGCGGAGGCGCCGTGACCCGCTGGGTCGGCGCCCGCGTGGCGCGCAACGAGGATCCGGACCTGCTCACCGGGCGGGCGGTGTTCATCGACGACGTCGAGCTGCCCGGCATGCTCCACGCCGCGTTCGTGCGCAGCGACTTCGCTCACGCGCGGGTGCGGTCGATCGACGTCTCGGCGGCGCTCACGCGGCCGGGCGTGCGCGCGGTCGTCACCGCCGCCGACCTCGGCGACTACTGGCAGCCGGGGCCGCTGCTGGTGCCGCCGCCGCCGATCCCGGGCGCGCTCTTCCACCAGCGCACGCAGGTGCCGCTCGCGCGCGATACGGTGCGCCACGCCGGCGAGCCGCTCGCGGTCGTCGTCGCCGACAGCCGCTACCTCGCCGAGGATGCGCTCGAGGCCGTGCGCGTCGACCTCGAGCCGCTGCCGGCGGTGGTCGACCTCGAGGCGGCGTTGGCACCCGGCGCGCCGCTCGTCCACGACGACCTCGACTCCAACCTCGCCGCGTTCGTCCCCCAGGGCAAGGGGGACTACGCCGCCGCGCGCGCGGCCGCCGCGCTCGTCCTCGGCCGCCGCTTCCGCTACGACCGCGGCGCCGCGTGCGCGATCGAGAACCGCGGCGTGGTCGCCCACCGCGACCCCAACGGCGGCCAGCTCACGATCTGGGATACCACTCAGGCGCCGGTGCCGATCCGCAACGGCCTCGCCGCGATGCTCGGCCTGCCCGAGAGCCGCGTGCACGTGGTGGCGCCGTTCATCGGCGGCGGCTTCGGCCCCAAGATCATGATGTTCTACCCCGAGGAGGTGCTGATCCCCTGGCTCGCGCTCCGCCTGGGGAGACCGGTCAAGTGGATCGAGGACCGTAGCGAGAACTTCCTCGCCACCACCCAGGAGCGCGGCCAGATCCACGACGCCGAGATCGCGCTCGACCGCGACGGGCGCATCCTCGGCGTCCGCGACGTCTTCCTCCACGACACCGGCGCCTACGACCCCTACGGGCTGACGGTGCCGATCAACAGCCAGTGCACGCTGCTCGGTCCCTACCGGGTGCCGGCCTACCAGAGCGAGTTCCGCGCGGTCTTCACCAACAAGCCGATCGTCACCCCCTACCGCGGCGCCGGCCGCCAGCACGGGGTGTTCGTGATGGAGCGCCTGCTCGACCTCGCCGCCCGGAAGCTGGGGCTCGACCGGGTCGAGATCCGCCGCCGCAACTACCTCGCCCCCGGCGACTTCCCGCACCGCCACGGCATCGTCTACCAGGACTTCACCGAGCTGACCTACGACTCCGGCGACTACCTGCCGGCGCTCGAGAAGGCGGTCGAGAGGATCGGCTACGAGGAGTTCGTCGGGGGCGGCCGGGAGCGGGCTCGGCGCGAGGAGGGCCGCCACCTCGGGATGGGGATCGTCTCCTACATCGAGGGCACCGGCATCGGCCCCTACGAGGGGGCGCGGGTCAAGGTCGAGCCGTCGGGGCGGATCGACGTCGCGACCGGCGTCGGCACCCAGGGCCAGGGGCACTACACCGCGTTCGCCCAGGTGGTCGCCGACGAGCTGGGGGTCGCGGTCGAGGACGTGCGGGTGACGACCGGCGACACCCGGGAGTTCGACTGGGGCACGGGCACGTTCGCGAGCCGCGGCGCCGCGGTCGCTGCCGTCGCCTGCCACGAGGCGGCGAAGCGGGTGCGGGAGAAGGCGCTCGCGCTCGCCGTTCGCGAGCTGGGGGCCGCGCCCGAGGAAATGGTGATCGCGGGCGGCCGGGTGGCGGTCGCTGCGGACCCCGCGCGGTCCCTGCCGCTCGGCGAGCTGGCGCGGCGAGCCAACCCGCTCCGCGGCGCGGTCACGCCGGCCACCGAGCCCGGGCTCCAGGCGACGGCCTACTTCGGCCCCGACCGCGGCGCGACCGCGAGCGGCGTCCACGCCTGCCTGGTCGAGGTCGATCCCGAGACGATGCAGGTCGCGATCCTCCGCTACCTGGTGGTCCACGACTGCGGCAACGTGCTCAACCCGGCGCTCCTCGAGGGGCAGATCCAGGGCGGCGTCGCGCAGGGGATCGGCAACGCGTTCTTCGAGCAGCTCGTCTGGGACGACAACGGCCAGCTCCTCAACGCCTCGTTCATGGACTACCTGCTGCCGACCGCCACCGACGTGCCCGCGGTCGAGACCGACCACGTGGTCACCCCCTCGCCGCTCAACCCGCTCGGGGTCAAGGGCGCCGGCGAGGCGGGCACGATCCCGGTCGGCGCCGCGTTCGCGCAGGCGGTCGAGGACGCCCTGCGCGGCAGCGGCCTGCCCGGCGCCGAGCGGCTCGAGATCCTCGAGATCCCGCTGTCGCCGAACCGGCTCTTCGAGCTGGCCGCGGAGGCGGCGGGCGGCGGCGGCGCCGGCGCGCCGGGGGGCGCGGCGCCGGGGAGCCTCGCGACGGCGGGCTCGGGAGCTGCGCCCGAGGGCGGATCGCCGTGAAGCCGGCGCCGTTCCGCTACCACGCGCCGGACACGCTCGCCGAGGCGCTCGCGGCCGACGACACGGGCGGCGGCGGCCTGCGCCTCGGCGCGATGGTCCGCCAGCGCGCCGCCGAGCGCAGCGCGCTGGTCGCGGCGCGGGCGCCGCTGCTCGCCGAGGCGCTGCCCGAGGTCGCCCACCCCCAGATCCGCAACCGCGGCACGATCGGCGGCAGCCTCGCCCACGCCGACCCGGCGGCCGAGCTGCCGGCGGCGGCGGTCGCGCTCGGAGCGCGCCTCAAGGCCGCGAGCATGCGCGGCGAGCGGTGGATCGACGCCGCCGACTTCTTCACCGGGCTGATGGCGACCGCGCTCGAGCCCGACGAGGCGCTGATCGAGATCGCGCTCCCGCCCCCGCCTCCGCGCACCGGCTGGTCGTTCGTCGAGCTGGCCCGCCGCCACGGCGACTACGCGCTGATCGGCGTCGCCGCGGGCGTCACGCTCGACGGCGCCGGCCGTTGCACCGACTCCCGGATCATCCTGGTCAGCGCCGGCGAGACCCCGGTCGTCGCCGAGAACGCGGCCGCCGCCGTCGCCGACGCCGAGCCTCGCCCTGAAGCCGCCCGTGCCGCCGCCGAGGCCGCCGCCGCCGAGGCCGACCCGCCGGGCGACATCCACGCCTCGGCCGACTACCGCCGGCAGCTCATCCGCGTGCTGGTGCGCCGCGCGCTCGAGGCGGCCTTCGAGCGCGCCGCCGAAGCGGAAGGGCCACCGCCGTGAAGCCGACCGACCGCGCCGCCAGGCAAGGAGGTTCGGGGCGTGGGCGCTCCTCCCAGGAGCCCATCCCCATCACTAGGGCAGGGAGGTTCGGGGCGTGGGCGCTCCTCCCAGGCAGCCCTGAGCAAGCGCAGCACGAGCCGTCTCATCC